>DATLZX010000326.1:0-6148 GCA_035573795.1 Pyrinomonadaceae bacterium
GAGCGATCTTGAAAAATTGCGGGAAACGGTAGAGATAATAACAAATCAAACCCGAAGCCTTGTTCAGGACCAGAAATTTGCATCGCTAGCTGTAGGACTTTTTGAAGAGGCAGCCAGGGCAAGGGCTGCAATAGCTCGTGACGACTTCGATGCCAAGCGCTGGAATGATTCCATTTCAGACGTAAGAGAAGAAATGGCAAGCTCCCGCAGTGTTATTATAAATGCGGAGGATGGCAGCCGGGTCAAAGAGACAGAACTTGCTCAGAATCAAGTACTTAATCCACAGCAGGGCAGCGTTGCCGGCACTCAACAAAATTCAGGCCCTGAAAGAGTAATAGAAAAAACTGTTTCGTCACAGCCGGTTAACCGGCCAAGTAATCCTGCAAGCCCTGCTGCAGCAAATAGTTCTGGCCAGAAGCCTGCAGAACTACAGCCTCAGGCGAGCCTGCCAAAACAACAAAACTCATCTTTGCCTCCCGCTACTTCAAATACGCAAAAAGCGGAATCAAAAATAGAGGAAAAGCAGCCAGCCAAACCCGTTCCGGGCGGCAATTCCTCAGCCGCACTCAAACCAGAGGCTGATGATCAGCGAAAAGTAATCGTAGCCGGCCAGGGCAAAGAAAATCAGCTAACTAAAGAGACTCAAGCAGGTAAAGAAAAATCCGACGATAAAAACAGCGGCGAAAAGGCGGGACAAGCTGCAGTCTCGGAAAACAAAGTCCAGCAACCCGTAAATGTTGGAAACCTTACACCTTACGTCATAAAGCAGCAACAGCCGGTCTATCCTCAGATTGCACGCTCGATGCGGACAACTGGAATCGTCAGAGTGGAGGTTTTACTTGACGAGGATGGAAAGATAGCTGAAATACAAAAAGTTACCGGCCCTAACTTACTGCAGGATTCTGCCCGTGAAGCAATAATGAAGTGGAAGTTTCGCGCTGTAGTAGTAAATGGCCAGCCGGTAAAAGCGGTCGGTTATATAAACTTTAATTATTCGCTGTAAGATTGCTTTCTTTCTCTTTTTTGTCTCTCTCTTTTCTGAAAAATTTCTCTCGGCAATTCTTCCCTGCAAGTTTTTTCTTGCGAAAAATAGGATAAACTCGAAAGCGGTTAATTTGCCCCAGCCTGAATAATCCTTTATAGCAAACCCGTTTTACTAACTCATTCTTATTCTAGGTTGATTGGCGCAAAAAAAAAGGTCAAAGAAATATTAGCAGGCCATTTATACAGCCTTTTTACCGGAATCAAAGCTAGTCTTATGTTTACTTCCTTGCTTCGAAAATCCTATTGGATATTGTCTCAGAGACTCTTTCAAAACTCGTAAAGCCGCCGCCTTTGACATATTTTTCCAACTCTTGCTCCGACGCTACCGCGCCGAGCGCAGGGCCGCCCAATGCCAGTGAATTCGAAGTGCAGCAAAGAGTAGAAGCGGCAGAGAAAATGCGGCCAACCGGATTAAGGTTGTCCTCGACATTGTTGCCGGCCATTGGCTCTACTATCATGCAGCTGCCGTCGGACTTTAAGGTTTGATAGGCCCTTTTCATTGCTGAAAGAGGATCGCCCATATCATGCAGGCAGTCAAAAAAGCAGATCAGGTCATAAGAGTTGTCAGGAATGGAGCCGGCATCTACAGCAATGAATTCTATATTGGTAAGCCCTGATTCTCTTGCTTTTTTCTGAGCATATTCGATCGAGGGAAGATGATTATCAAAACCATAAAAACGAGAATTTGGAAACGTCTCTGCCATTATTAAGGTCGAGGCTCCGTGTCCGCAGCCTACATCAGCTACGACACCGCCAGCTTCCAGCTTTTCTTTGACGCCCTTTAATGCCGGAATCCAATTTGCAACAAGATAAGCCTGGTAGCCGGCACGGAAGAATTGCTCTGTTCCTTTGAAAAGTTCCGGGTCATGTTCGCCCCAGAGCATTCCGCCGCCATTTAAGAAGGCATTCATTATGCGCTCAGTAGAGCCGAAAAGTGCTTTTGCTACATAAACTCCGCCTGCAAGATAAAACGGGGTTTCATCTTTGGCCAAGGCAAGGGTTTGCTCCGCATTGAGGCTATATTGCTTGGACTCCGGGTCGTACTCAATATAACCGCCTGCAGCCTGATTGAGCAGCCATTCACGAAGATATCTCTCATTCAGGCCGGTTTTCTCCGAAAGGCTTTGCGAAGTATAACCTTTGCCATCGGCCATCGCTTTGTATATACCCAGCCTCTCACCGATATAGACAAGAGCAGTACTTAAACAGGCTCCATAATCGGTGATGATTTTTTCAACCAGTTGATTGAGTTTATCCTCATCAAAGTTTGGTATTGCGCCCATTGGTGATTGTGATTCAGCGTTAGCGGTAGACATAAAGCCTCCTTATGATCTTTATATATTTTTCTAAAACTGCTTTTCAGCAAGATTAACCACCCTGGTTCGATTCAGTGGATAATATCACTTTGCGTGATTTTGGGAAACTGCTAAATGGCGGCAAATGAAACTATTACTTAAGCCAAGCGTTTGCAACATTTGCAAAAAAAATGTAACAGCTGATTTTTCGAATTCGGCAAATTAGAATAGTGGGCTCTCTGATGTTTGGTGCATAAAAATACAAAATTGATGCTGAAGTCTGAAATAAGGCGGAAAGACTAGCCAATGTCCGGAATTAAATAAACATAAAAATGAAAAGCTCCGAAGCAGATAATGCCCGGAGCCTTTCCCGTATCCAAGCCAAAGGTGGCTTTCAAGTTTAAATCAGCTTGTTTTTATTTTGCGTATTGATCAAATACCGTTTTGGCTGCATCCAGAGCCTGTTTACAGCCTGACTCAAGCGCTGCTTTGGTTTGAGGATTTGCTGCAGCTTTTTTCCAGGCATCGCGATTGTCAGTCATTGCCTTTTTGTATGTATCTTTCACCTGCTGAGGAACGTTTTGGTTGTTAACAACCTTGTCCATCTTAGCAAGATATTCATCGCAAGCAGGAACGCCGATTGTATCAGCCGAGCTGGTTTCAGGTGAAGATGCCGGAGAACTGGCCGGAGAAGAGGCAGGCGAGCTTGCCGGAGAACTGGATGTTCTGTTAGTGCCGTTAGTTGCGTTGGTTGAATTTTGTGTAGTGCTGCTTGAGCCACAGGCCGAAATTAACAACCCGCATACTGTTATTGCTAATGCCAATACTAGACTTCTTTTCATCTTTATTCTCTCCAAAGTTGGTTTGATTTTAAGTAAAAACTTTTTGAATTTGTTTAAAGCACTAACATAAAGGTTTTATCCTGAATGTTTAGTGCTCAGTCTCTTTTTTTCGAGATTCGTGAAAGTGTATCACACTTTCTGCAAATTTCCACTTATTAAAATTAGCTTTAACAAAAAATTATCAGTGGATTTGTTAAACATCTTTTTTCCTCAATCATTGACTATTTATCAATAAATTTAATAAAGCAGAATCAGGAATAGTCAGCCGAATAATATAAATGCCTTGCTGCCAGAAATTTAAATAAGAGCCTCCATAATCTTGACTAAAAAGTAATGATTTGCAATACTTTAATTTATGCGGTAAATGAAGAATTTAAGTTAGTGCAGGTGATGATTTGTAATGAAGATTTCGGCACAGGAAGAATATGGTTTGAGATGCCTGCTACAACTTGCATCGCTCAAGGAAGGCGAGAGTTTGACGCTTCCGCAAATCGCTGAAAGAGAGGGAATCTCTACGGCCAATGCCGGCAAATTGATGTGGCTGCTCAGCAAGGCAGGTTTTGTAAACTCAACGCGGGGAACTCGTGGCGGTTACTATCTAGCAAGGCCGGCAAACGAGATTTACCTAAGCGAGATTATAAAAGTTTTGGACGAGGATGTGATGAGCTCTCACTGCGAGAGCTATACAGGAATAAAGGAGAAATGTGTTCATACAGGCGACTGCGGCATCAGGCCAGTCATAGTCGGACTGCATGAAATCGTACAAAACGCATTATCCAGAATAACTCTGGCTAATCTTGTAGGTGATGAAAGGGCAGTAGATACAATGTTCCATCAAATTCAAGGAATCCACAAAACCCTCGAGCCAGAAAAGGTTTAAGTCAAAACAGACATCTAAGCAGGTAATTTTTTTATGTCAACAGCGGCAGAAATCTTAGCCAACAGAGAGTACAAATACGGCTTTGTAACGGACATCGAGACTGAGACCATCCCGAAAGGCCTCTCAGAAGATACAATCAGGCTCATTTCACTTAAAAAAGAAGAGCCTGAATGGATGCTCGAATTCCGGCTGAAGGCTTACAGAAACTGGCTGAAAATGGCCGAGCCGAAGCATTGGCCGAATTTCAAATATCCGGAGATTGATTTTCAGGATATTACCTATTACGCAGCACCGAAAAAAAAGCCTACAAAGGCTAGCCTCGATGAAGTAGATCCGGAGCTTATCAAGACGTTTGAAAAGCTCGGGATTCCGCTTAGCGAGCAGAAGCTGCTTGCCAATGTAGCTGTTGATGCGGTTTTCGATTCAATTTCCGTAGCAACTACATTCAAGGAAAAGCTGAAAAAGGCGGGGGTGATCTTTTGCTCGATTTCAGAGGCGATCAAAGAATATCCGGAAATTGTAAAAAAATATCTCGGCTCGGTCGTTCCGACAAATGATAATTTTTACGCGGCACTTAATTCTGCGGTATTTTCTGACGGCTCATTTGTTTTTGTTCCAAAAGGCGTCCGCTGTCCGATGGAGCTTTCAACCTATTTCAGGATAAACACACAGGAATCAGGGCAGTTTGAAAGGACTTTGATCATTGCTGAAGAAGGTGCCTATGTTGCCTACAATGAAGGCTGTACGGCGCCACAATTCGACACAAATCAACTGCATGCAGCGGTAGTTGAGCTCGTTGCGCTGGATGATGCGGAGATCAAATATTCTACGGTGCAAAATTGGTACGCCGGCGATTCCGACGGTAAAGGCGGGATCTTCAATTTTGTTACGAAAAGAGGTGCTTGCCGCGGGCAGAGGTCAAAAATCTCCTGGACACAGGTTGAAACAGGTTCTGCGATTACATGGAAGTACCCAAGCGTTATTTTACAGGGCGATGATTCGATCGGAGAGTTTTATTCAGTAGCACTGACAAATAATCTGCAGACAGCCGATACCGGCACAAAAATGATACACCTTGGGAAAAATACCAAGTCAACAATCATCTCAAAAGGCATCTCTGCCGGGCGCTCGAACAATTCATATCGCGGTTTAGTAAAAGTAATGCCAAAGGCAGAGAATGCCAGAAATTACACTCAGTGCGATTCGATGCTGATTGGCTCAAAAGCTAAAGCGAATACTTTTCCTTATATCGAGGTAATGAATGCATCGGCACGAGTTGAGCACGAAGCCACTACCTCTCGGATCAGCGAAGAGCAGCTATTCTACCTTCAGCAAAGGGGTATTTCTGAAGAGGACGCAATCAGCTTGATAATCAATGGTTTCTGCAAAGAAGTGTTTCGGGAGCTGCCAATGGAATATGCGGTCGAGGCACAGAAACTTCTTGGCCTGAAGCTTGAGGGAAGCGTTGGGTAATTAATTTACTTCTCAGCTTGAAAAAAAATCGCTATAAGCTGTCGTTATGGAGTTATTCAATCTGCAATACGACAAAAAGTTATATAAACATTGTTGTTAAATCAAAAAAAATTGCTTTGCAGATTGAATAAAGTAAATCAGGAAATTTTTTTAAATAAGGATTCGGAGTCAAGAAATTGAATACAGTCAAATTACAAGATGCGCCTGAGCCTGTAGGGCATTACTCGCCGGCAATCATTTCAAATGGCTTTATCTTCGTTTCTGGCCAGCTGCCCAGGGATATTTACACCGGAGAGGTAGAAACCGGACATATCGCAAAACAGACTGAGCTGGCACTAAATAATGTAAAAAGAATTATACAAGCTGCAGGCAGCGATCTGGATCATGTTGTTCAGGTAACGATTTATGTTTCAGACATCGAGCTGTGGGACGAAGTAAATCGCGTTTATTCAGAATTTTTCGGCCGGCATAAACCTGCAAGGGTGATCGTACCGGTAAAGGATCTGCATTTCGGTACGAAAATCGAGGTTCAGGCAATTGCCTCGGTTAAAGATTAGGCAGGATGTAAGGCGTGCAAATTTCTTGCAAAAGCTAATGTTTAGCAATTGATCGCT
>DATLZX010000327.1:0-4918 GCA_035573795.1 Pyrinomonadaceae bacterium
AAATTTGAATGGCAGAATCATCGTTGCCAACGCCCCGCCCTCTTTTGAAAGGACAATTCCATTACGTAAAAGAACTGTTCTGACACCAAGATCTTCCGCACGCCTGGACTCTGCCTCCCATTCACGGCAAACCTCAGATAAAAAAGTATTTCCGGCAGGGCTAGCTTCGGTTAATATTTCATCATCTCTATCACCATAGTAGCCGATTGCTGATGCAGAAATGAAAACAGATGGTTTTGTAGCTAGCGACGCAATAGCATCAACGATGGATTTTGTGCCGCGAACCCTACTATCACGGATTGCGGCCTTTTTTTCCTCTGACCAGCGGATTCCGAATACACTTTCACCTGCTAGATGGATAACAACGTCAACACCCTCGATCCTTTCAAGATCAGCCGGAGCAAAACCCTCTTCGGCACTCCATTTGACATGTTCAGAAGTTTTGGGCTCCTTTCGTGTTGTAAGCAGAAGTTGAGCCGATGAATGGCTGAAATGTTTCGTCAGGGCTTGACCAATCAGCCCACTGGAACCTGTTATCAAGATTTTCATAATCAAATTCAGAGCCTGCTAGACTTCATTAAGTAAATTCTAATATATACTTCGATTCGAAATTAAGTTCAGCAATGAAAGGGTGTATTCAATATAACAAACAATTTCTTGAGCTGTTTTCTAATCAAATTCGGATGCTGTTAAAAGCAATGGATTACAGACTTAGAAAAAATCGTGAATCAATCAATTAAATTTGAAAATTTTCCCTTACATTTCATAATAGAATACATCTAAGTCGTATAAAACCGCCTCAGAAGATCTTATATTTCCTAAACCAGGGATAAAATTTTGAAAATCTGTACGGTGATTGTGTATAATCGCCTCCACTTTCTTTCTATTTTCGAAAAAATCCCCACTTTTTGCAGGAGAGATAAAATGCCGAGCGCTACAACGTTAAATATAGCCAGCATAATTGCGCATCATGCCAGGCTTACTCCGGAAAAAGCTGCCGTTACTGTAGCCGAAAAGACTGTAAGCTATGGCGAGCTTGATAGCCTTTCGGGCAAAGTTGCTGCTGCGCTGATTAAAAATGGTATCAGGCAGAATGACAAAGTTGCTTTGCTCTGCCCGAACCTTATTTATTTCCCGATTATTTATTTCGGAATCCTGAAGGCCGGGGCGGTGGTAGTTCCACTCTGCGTTCTTTTCAAATCATCAGAAATCGAATTTCAATTGAAAGACAGCGAGGCAAAAATTCTCTTTGCATTCGAAGGCACTGATGAGTTTCCGATGGGGAAGGAGGCTTTCAAAGCTTTTCAAAATGTTGCTAGCTGCCAACAATTCATTGCTTTGACTAAAAGCCCTGGTGCTAAATCGCCTTTTGACGGCGAAAAAACTTTTGCTGAGTTTATATCTGGAGCTGAGCCTGTCAACAGCCCGTTTCCGACCAGCCCTGATGATACTGCAGCCATACTTTATACCTCAGGCACTACAGGAAAACCAAAAGGCGCTGAGCTGAGTCATTTAAACCTCTGGACGAATGTCGTTACGGCATATTCGACACATTTGCCCGTTCTGGATTTCACTGATGGCCAGCAAAAGACTGCATTGATCACCCTGCCATTGTTCCATACTACGGGGCAGAATGTTCAAATGAACTCACAACTCTATGCGGGCAACAGGATCGTGTTGTTGCCAAGATTTGACCCGGCGGCAGTTCTCGAAACAATGGTCAAAGAGAGGGTAAATTTTTGGGTTGGTGTCCCGACAATGTATTGGGAGCTGCTCAGATATATAGAATCAACTGGATTTGACACTTCAAAACTTCGAGAAACGGTAAAAGTGTTTGCTTCGGGCGGCGCTCCGATGCCTGTCGAAGTGCTCAGGCGGGTCGAAGATGTTTTCGGAATCAGGGTATTGGAAGGGTACGGGCTTTCTGAAACCTCGCCATTGGTTTGCTTCAATCATTTCGAAAAACCTTCAAAGCCCGGCACTGTTGGCCAACCCATTTCGGGAGTCGAGGTGATGTGCGTAGATGAAAACGATAACCCGGTTAGTGCTGGCCAGCAGGGCGAGATCGTGGTAAGAGGGCCGAATGTAATGAAGGGATATTACAAGAGTGAAGAGGCAACTGCGGAAGTTATGAAGGGCGGATGGTTTCATACAGGCGATATCGGGTTTATTGATGATGAAGGATATCTGACCATAGTAGATCGAAAGAAAGATATGATACTCCGCGGCGGCTACAATGTTTACCCGAGAGAGCTGGAGGAATTGATTATGACTCATCCTGCCGTTGCGCTTTGTGCAGTAATAGGAGTTCCGGATGAGAGGCTTGGCGAGGAAATAAAGGCATTCCTTGTGCTCAAACCAAACGCTGAATTAACTGCTGAGGAATTTATCGACTGGTGCCGGCAACGAATGGCAGCCAACAAATACCCGAGATATGTTGAGTTCAGAAATCAGCTGCCGATTGGTAATACAGGAAAAATTTCAAAACTGAAATTAAAGCAAGAGCTTAAAAAGTCAGAGTAAAAAATGCCGCGCGGATGATTTTTTAATTTTCAGGATCGAACCTTAATTAAGAGCACATTAAGAATTGCCAGGGCAAGCCAACTCCCGAAGGCATATCGAACTCTTCTTTTCCTTAAATCACAATCCAATCCCCAGCAAAAGCAAAGATAAAGCGGCAATATCACTTAATTAAGCATTATTTATATTTTTGCCGGTTTATCACTCCATA
The DNA here is from genome assembly GCA_035573795.1 of Pyrinomonadaceae bacterium. GTDB lineage: Bacteria > Acidobacteriota > Blastocatellia > Pyrinomonadales > Pyrinomonadaceae > OLB17. The sequence continues at coordinate 2,732 of DATLZX010000327.1, forward strand.
TTTTATATTCAAAACTAGAGTGTTGAATGAAGTGTAATTTTCGACTTTTGTTAAAATGGGCTGCTGTGTTGGCGGCTTCGCTATTTTTTATATCTTGTTTCGGGTCAGGACAGGAAAGGTATTCTTTACAAAAAGACAATTCATACGCTGCAAGCCTGTTTAGGCAAAACTGTGCAATCTGCCATGGGCCGGAAGCCGACGGCAAGACTCTCGATGATGGGACAAATGTACCAAGCCTGAGAAAAGGTGAGTTTAAGTACAAAACAAAAGCTGAAATATATAAACAAATCTCAGATGGAGGACACGGTATGACCCCGTTCCGCGGACAGTTAAGTGAAAGAGAGCTTAACCTTTTGGTTGATCTGGTTCATGACAAATTAAGATCCCGTCAGCAGGATGGCAATCAACCGCAGTAAAACATCAAACCGACCGGCAAAGACTAAATCGTCTTATTCTTGAGAGAATTAAAACCGCTAGCAAGATCTACTAAAGCCGCAATAAAGATTAACTAAAACCGCCAGCGAGAATAACTAAAACTGTTAGCAAAGTTGAATTAAAACTGCGGACTATGGCAAATTGCCCAAGCCGGGAGTCGCAACACTGCTAACAACGTTTAATCAAGGCCTTGATTGTTCTAAAGATCGAAAAGAAAAAAGGATTGTATTTCAGAACTTTTACATAATACTAAAAAAATACAATCCTTTCTTTCGGGTGAAAAAAATTCTTTTGTTACTGTAGTAGCCGAATTACCTGTAACATTTTCTAGGCAACTCACACCACAGCTTAAATTGGTATTTTCAACTCCTGTCCGGGATAGATTTTATCCGGGTCTTTCAGGATATCCCTGTTGGCATCCCAGATTGATTTCCATGTAATCCCATACTTTTTACCTATCTTAGTGAGATTATCTCCTGGTTCGACAGTGTAGGTGTGCACTGATTGCGAGCTTTCTGCAGTTGAAATATTCAGTATTAAATCCCCGGATTTGAAATCCGGATCAATCCTGTTGTATTCATCCCAAAGCTGTTGTTTTGCTTCAGCATTTGGTGCAGTGCCGGTGATTATAAGCGTACCGTTTTCCCCTTCCGAGAGCTCATAGCTTGTCCCATTCTGGTTTGCAAGTTCCAATAGCGATTGATATTTTTCCTGAACCGACATTTTCGACCTCCCTTGTTATTTAGCCTTTTTTCAGATTATTTTTGATTCCAGTAATACCCGATTGCTGTATCACCTGAACGCATTCGACGTATTTGGCTGCGGGTACAGTCCCATCTACGGTAACAGCGCCGTTGTCAACAGTTACGCTCGCTCCCGTACAACCTGCTTTTTTAAGGTTTTCCTCGATTTTACCTTTTAGGGCTGCATCATTCGCAGAAGGAGTTGCAGTCGGCAGCGGCTTCAAAGTTATGTTGTTTTTAATGGTTTTTATGCCTTCGACTGATTTTACGGCTGCCTCAGCTTTGTTTTTTACGGTAATATCGGCTACTTCACCGGACAGGGTAGCTTCGCCATTACTAACCGTTACCGAAACACCGCTGATTTTGTCCGCTGTCAGCTTGTCTGTAGCGGCTTTTGTCAGGTCAGCGTCGCTTTTGCCGCAAGCTGCAGCCAACATTGCTGCGGTCAAGAACAGAGTTGTTAAGAGTTTGGTTTTCATTAGCCCTCCTTAAAAGTGGTAATTACTTTAATTAGATTTAAATTTGCATGTATTTTGACTCAAGGGGGAATCCTATTGCTGCAGTAAAACATTAAAACAGCAAAAGCTTGCACAGTTTATCAAACAACGGAGTAATCGCTCTATACACTGGTTTATTTTTGATTACTCGGTTTGAAATCCAATTTTGATTGCTCTGTAGATAGTCCGATATTGTATCTAATTTTGCAAGAGTTAATTTCAGAAAAAATGCTAAATGGCATTTCTCACTGAAAATCCAATATTTCGATGGCGATACGGTTTGCAATATCCAGAGATGTCTCGCCCGGGCGGATTATCAGGTGCCAGTCCGCAAGGCAGTAATAAGTTTGCCTTTCATTGAATAAAGCTTCTGCGACCGCGCGATTTTGTGCCAGAGGCCTTTTTTTTCGAGATGAAGTGATATTTTGCCAGCAATGTGAAAAAGTCGCTTCCAGCCAGATGGTCAGGCAGTCGGCAGCCTTTATCAGCTCACGGTTTCTGGCAAGAGTAAA
>DATLZX010000328.1:0-2786 GCA_035573795.1 Pyrinomonadaceae bacterium
CTGTCAGAAATCCCAAAGTCCTGCAGCAATTTTTCGGCAAGTGCAGACTGAATACGGATAATCTCCCGGCTGCCTCGCAAGATATCCATTGCCAGTACATTTGCAGTTATATTTGAACGGCCTGCAATCGAGATTTCAAAAGCATTGAATTCAGCAGCAATATTCCTAACTAAAGATTGAAACTTCTCGAGCTTCGACTCCGATTGATCGCCTATAAAATATAATGTTAGATGAAGGTTTTCAGGGTTTATAAATCTGACTTCATCGAATTTCAGCTGGCTTTTTAATGATGATTGGATTTGGCGGATTCCAGCTTTCGTTTCCGCTTCAAGTTCGAGCGCAAAAAAAAGCCTTTTCACTTTCTTTCAAGCCTCTCGTTATAAAGCTCGCAATAAATCCGATAGTTAAGCATCACTTTCTGAACGTAATTTTTCGTTTCGGCAAAACCAATTTCTGAAACAAATATCCCTGGCTTTTGCGGTTTGGAACGTTTTAGCCATCTGAGAGCGTTATCTTCGCCGGCATTATAGCTGGCCGCAACTCCTTCGTACAGCCCGCCAAATTCTTTAAGCAGAAAATCAATATATTCTACGCCTAGTGCGATATTTACATTCGGATTATAGAGGTCATCAGGCGCAAGGCCGCTATAACCGGCCGCATCTTTATATTTGATTGCCGTATCAAATACTAGCTGCAACAAACCTCTTGCCCCGGCCGGTGATTTTGCCGCGGGGCGAAAGGAGCTTTCCTGCTTCATTATCGAAAGCAAAAAGCGTGGGTCAATGCCCTTGGCTGCCGCTGCCTTAAGTATTAAGTCCTTGTATACAACTGGATAATCGTTTGTCCGATTGGCTAGATAGGAAGTAGATTTTATTAGCGGCCTGCCAGCTTCGATTTGTGCAATGTTTGCGAAATAATTTGTTAGCGGCGGAGACATTAAAGAAAGCTGCTGATCAGCCTCCTGCTGCCGGCCTGCTGATTTCAAGGCATAAAAACGCAAGTAAATCACCTCGTCTCGGCTAGTCATCGAGCCGGAAAAACGATTTTTATCCAATAATTGGTCAGCGGCTGTTATTGCTGCCGTCCAATTCTGCCGGTAAATTTCCATTCTGAGCTGGGCATGCAGTGCATTAACCGAAGCTGGCGAGTTCGAAAATTTTTCCACTGTGTCCTTTACCCAAAGTTCAGCGTCTGAGTACTTACCGGCTTCCCGCAAAGCGTCAATAATATTCAGGTATGCCGATTCTATACGCTCGCCATTTGGGTACATTATGATGTACTGCTGATAAGCCTTTACCGCGTCCAGATTGCAGCCAAGCCTGACATAAGACGCTCCCTTGAAAGCGAGGGCTTCGCGTCCTTCTTTGGTATCTGGAAAATCTTTGATTGCGCGGTCAAACCAGATTATCGCACCCGAATAATCCCTTTCCCACATCAGCGACCTGCCCATACCGAAATAGGCTCGGGCAAGGCCGGGATTCTGCGGATAGCTTGCGATGAACTTTTGCCAATGCTCGCGTGCCTGCGGAAAAAGTCTGTGCGCCATATAAATATCTGCTCGCCTTAAATGCTCGTCCGAAGGCAAAGTCATAAGGTTGCCCGTTGTATCTCTGGAAGATTTATCTTTTTCGATAACCTCGTTGAGTTCTCTGTCTGATTGGCCAAAAGATTGAACTCCTGATACTAGGGCAAGTAAAAAAACGCTGGCAATAAAGAAAGATAGCCTGACTGCACTTTTAGCTTTTTTCATTAAGATTGGTTGTTTGAGCAGTGAAACCATTGAAAACACTTTACTTTGACGCCAAAATGTTTGGCTAAGTTGTCGCAAATAGAAATAATTGACTTTCAAATGCTACTGAAATTGGCTTATCAACTACCTGACAAATGCCAAATGGAGTTTAAACCAATTAAATGCTAATATACATTTTTTTTACGTGAGGTGTGTAATGAAGCTTGCATTTAATGGCGCTACTACAATGTATGCTGACTTGGGTACAGATATCAGGGCTGCCTCTCAGGCCGGTTTTGAATTCCTCGAGATCTGGTCGAAAAAGCTTTACAAATTCTTGCAGGAATCAAACATTGAACGATTAAAGGAAGAGTTTGACTCAAGCGGTATCCGTCCTTTTTCAATAAATTCGATCGAGCATATTACTTTCCGAAGCCCGGAGGAAACCAATGCTATCCTGGAAGAGTGCAGGTTGCTTTCTGATTATGCTGCAAGCCTCGGTTGCCCTTATATCGTGATTGTTCCTGGAAAATTGAAAGACAATCTCACTGAGCAAGACATTATTAGCCAAAGCGCCGAAATGATTAACCGCCTCGCAGATATTGCCGAGCCAAAAGGTGTAGGGCTTGCTTTCGAATTTTTAGGCCAGACCGACTGCTCTGTACAGACGCTCGGACTTGCATCCGAGATTGTAAAAACAGTTAATCGTGATAACGTCGGGCTGGTTATAGATACTTTTCACTTTTATGCCGGTAACTCCGGTTTTGATTCGATCAAATCGCTTGATAAAGAAAAGCTTTTTATTTTTCATATCAATGATGCTGAAAACCTGCCCAAAAGCGAATTGAACGATTCGCACAGGCTTTACCCCGGCGAGGGAATCCTGCCAATCAGGGAAATCAGGGAGCGTTTAGAGATGATCGGCTGGGATAATGTAGCAAGCGTTGAGATTTTCAGGCCTGAATATTGGCAGCAGGACCCTTTCGAGGTTGCCAAAAATTCCTATGCGGCAGCAAAAAAGGCGCTCGGTTTATCAAATTAGCCATATTTGTTGAGT
>DATLZX010000329.1:0-2602 GCA_035573795.1 Pyrinomonadaceae bacterium
TACTGAGTTTGAATTTCTTTGATTATGGTTAATCTTCTTTGATAACTGTTGAAAAACATTTATCATTTTGTTCCTTCTATCTTATTTTTTAGATACTGACTCCGCTACAGGCCTGATTGAAATGCTGGCAAGCATGGTTTACCTGTCTCATGCAATTATTTGACATAATGTGAATCGGCTTGGTATCCTGAAAGTTCGTTTGCTGCTTGCGGCAATGATTTTGAAGCATTTAAACAAATAAGCCCGCAGCCAAACTGATATTTGTTAATTTTCAGGTTTTAAATGTCCGGTTCGTCTAGGGGTTAGGACACCGCCCTTTCACGGCGGCAACACGGGTTCAAATCCCGTACCGGATACCAACTTTTATTTACACTTTTGCATCAAAGAAAATTCGCTTGGCCAAAATCAGGCGAATTTTTTATTTTACGTATCCAAAATTGGATAAAATATCAGCTAAAGGTCGGCCTGGCTTAAAAACAATGCGATTACTAAAACTCTTAAAGTTTGCTTTTTTCTTTTATCCTGCAATTATTTTTATACTTTTTTCAAACACTTTTGCTTTATCGCAAACCGACCGCAGGCCGACAGATCGCATCATTATTTTCCCTTTTGAAAATTCATCCAATCAGGCAGACTTCAACTGGATTGGAGAGAGCATGGCAATTTCATTATCAGAGTTGCTTGAAGTGCCTGGTATTGAGGTAGTTTCTAACTCCGAACGAAAATTAATACAGCAGAAGCTTAAAGTACCGCTTGCCAGCCTGCCGAGCCTTGCCACTTCTTTGAAAATCGCACGTGAAGCCGGGGCAACAATATTGATTTTCGGAAAATACAATATCTTGCCTCCGCAGGGCGAGCTACCGGCCGGAATCAATATTTCAGCCCGTGGCATTCGCGTTAATGAGGGCAGATATCTCACAGAGGAAATCGAGGGGAAGCTGATAACTCGTGACATCAGTATCACGGACGCTCTCGGTAACCTGCAGACAATACAGGGACAGATTGCTTACCAAATACTCTATCAGCGGGACAAAGCGCTTCCTTTTTCACAGAACCAGATGATCGAGGCGGCTACGAAAATACCGTCTCGAGCCTTCGAAGCTTATATAAAAGGCCTTTTAACACAAGCTCCTGAACAAAAAGAGATTTTTTTCAAAAATGCAATTCGTATTTACACTGAAGCCATTCCGGACGGTACATTTTCAGAGGCCTGGCTCGAACTGGGGCATATCTACCTCTCACAGCAAAAATACAGCGATTCGATAGATGCTTTTGAAAAAGTCCTTGCCGCCAACAGAAATTGCCTGGAAAGGGCAAAAAACGAGGGAAAAGCCCCCAAATGCAGCGATGAGCTTGCTGCCGAGGCATCCTTTTATTCTGGGCTGGTTTATTGGCGGCAGGGCAAATATGAGCAGGCGCTCGGCGTCATGCGTCCGCTGGCCGAAGATCTCAAGCTGACGAACGTTTTCAACACGCTTGGGGCGGTGGCAGTTCAGGCTTCGCGGTCTGAAACCAAAAATACAGCCCGAGCTGCGGCACTTTTGAACGAAGGCCACAGTTTCTTGCAAAAAGCCGCTGAATCTGACCCTGAAGATCAAAAGATCAAATTTAACCTTGCCTTGACGCTTTTTATTTCCGGAGATGCAGGAGCAGCCGCCAAACTTTTGCGTGAAATTATTGCTGCCGCGCCCTCTGATGGCGAGGCATTTTACCTTCTTTCAAAATCCTTGCAGGCCAATTCTGACCCTTCAGCAGCCGATTTTGATAACCGAGCGCGTGTGCTGCTCTCACAGGGAAATCGTTATGCTCAGCTCGAGCGGGAGTGGTCACGAACTAAATCGGTTTCTGACATCTCATTTCGTGTAGATTTGCCGCAGCGCCGGGATTTCGTCAGTGTTGTCCTCAGCCAAAGGGAAGCCGATTCAATGCAGTTTAGCGGTAAATCGGAACTTGAAGCATTGCTTGAAAATGCCAGGACTTTCTATAAAAACGGAAATGATGAACAGGCTCTCACAACCATACGCCGAATCCTTGCCAGCGAGCCTATGAATGCCGAATCATACCTTTTACTCGGAAAGATACACCTAAGGCGAGGCGACCGCGAGCAGGCAATAAGTGCATTGAAAACCGCTGTTTTTTGGGACAATAAACTCCTCGAAGCCTATATTTACCTTGCAAGGATATATCTTGACCGCCGCGATTGCCTGCAGGTTAAAACTTACGTAGCTCAGGCAAACGAGATTGCCCCGGATAGCCCCGAGGTTGCAGCAATACAGCGCCAGGCCGACAGATGCTCTAACTAAACGGTGCTTATGACTTGCCGGACTGCTTGATGCCCGATACCCGGCTTGTAGCTTTGCAAACTGCATCAGCCAATCCAAAAAGAATCACAAAAACAGACATTTCACAGATTCCCAAAATCTTTGGCACGGAAAGTGCATAAACTAAAGTCGGCTAGCTTGATGATATTTATCAAGACCCCGCCGCCAACACTTCTCCGAGCGCGGTTTGCCACTGTGCTTGGTATCCTTCCGAGCGTTCCTTCAGTTGTCCTTCCTTTACGAGCCCGGCCGAAAACAAGGCCGGGCTCGCCTGCTTTATA
>DATLZX010000330.1:0-9281 GCA_035573795.1 Pyrinomonadaceae bacterium
CTTACAGGCGGCGAGGTAATTGAACAAATCATAAGGCCAACAGGGCTGCTTGACCCAATGGTAGAGGTCAGGCCAATCAAAGGGCAGATTGATGACCTTCTGGAAGAATGCAGGAAAAGGGTAGAGAGAGAAGAAAGGGTATTGGTAACAACACTAACCAAACGCATGGCAGAGAGCCTTGCAGAGTATTTTGCAGAGGTCGGCATCAGAGTGCGATATTTGCACAGTGATATTGATACATTGGAGCGGGTAAGGATTTTGCGCGATTTGAGAAGGGGTGAATTTGATGTGCTGGTCGGGATAAACCTTCTAAGGGAAGGGCTTGATTTGCCCGAAGTTTCGCTCGTAGCGATCCTGGACGCAGACAAAGAAGGGTTTCTCAGGTCAGAAAGATCACTGATACAAACCATTGGCCGGGCAGCCCGTAATGCAAATGGTATGGCGATACTCTATGCAGATGTAATTACCGACTCAATGAAAAGAGCAATTGAAGAAACAATGCGCCGCCGCCAACTGCAGCAAAAGTTCAATGAGGAAAACAGCATTACGCCGACAACGATTGTAAAACCAGTCGAGGCAACCCTGGTTACTGCATATGAAGCGGATTATTTCAAGGTGCCGACTGAAGACATCGATCTGGAAAATCTTTCTTTGGAACAATTACGCCACAAAATCAAGGAGTTGGAAAGCGAAATGCGGGCTGCGGCAAAGGAAATGAAATTCGAGAAAGCTGCGGAAATCAGGGACAGGATAAAATATTTGAATGAATTGGCAATTGAGTATAACTAAGAATTATTCTGTGTTTATAGATTTGCGGGCTTGCGGAATTATAAGAAAGGGAAGTCCGACGGTGATTAAACTATACAAAACGGAGTTTTTGAATTTTTTTCAAACTTTAAAGTTTAATAAAAACCAATAATTGGGTTTAAAATATCCGAAAATTAAACAAACAGGTTTAAATAATCTAAACAAAACAATTTCTTCAAGATAAAAAAACTGATCAGGGAAAAGAAAAAAAAAGATCAGAAAAAGTGAATCATAGGAAGCGCATAAGTAAAAAAAGAACAGGAAAAACGAATCATAAATAAACGATGCAAGTCAAAAACGACCCTGAGCAATTTACCGACTATCTGAAAGATGCAAGTAATCTTTCGGGCGGAATTGCTGAGAGGATTTATTTTCCCGAAACAGAAAGCGAGATTTCACAGGCTGTGGCTGAAGCCTCAGAAAAGTTTGGTTCTATAACTGTTTCCGGTGGAAGGACCGGCACTGTAGGCAGTGCTGTGCCTTTTTCCGGAGCCGTAATCTCACTTGAGCGGCTGGGCAAGATCATCAGCTTAGATGCCGAGAAAAAGACAATCGAGGTTCAGCCCGGTGTTAGGCTTTCAGAGCTTTACGTGGAGGTTGAAAGCAGAGGGCTTTTTTACCCTCCCGATCCAACAGAATGGAGCGCTCAAATAGGCGGCACAATTGCAACAAATGCTTCAGGTTCGAGAAGTTTCAAATATGGCCCAACCAGAAATTATGTACTGGAGCTTGATTTGATACTTTCAGATGGAGATTTGCTAAAGTTTAGGCGGGGCGACAAGCTTACAACCCGAGGAGGAGTTTTAGAGCTCGAGTCAGTTGCGGAAAAAAAAATAAAAGTAAAGGTGCCGACGTATCCGAGGCCAAGGGTAAGAAAAAATGTTTCGGGTTTTTACAATTCTGAACCCCTGGATGCGATTGATTTAGTTATAGGAAGTGAAGGGACACTTGGCGTTATCTCCAGGGCGAAGCTACGCTTGATTGATAGGCCGAAGGGTTTTCTTGCCGGAATTGTCTTCTTTAAAAATACGGTTGACATTCTGAATTTTGTTGCCCTTGCAAAAGAGATCTCTTTCAAAAACCGATCTCGGAATAATGATAAAAACAGGGCAGAAATTATCGAGCGTGGCAAAGATTCAAGCGGGTTTAACGGAATTGACCGCCTGGATGCAACGCTGCTCGAGTATTTCGATGACCAATCGTTAAGGTTGATTTCGGAAAAGTACCGAGAAGTTCCTGCGGGATTTCAGGGAGCAGTTTTTTTCGAGCAGGAAACTCAGGAAGAGACTGAAGAAGCCGTTTTTAATGCCTGGGAAGAATTGCTTTCTAAGTCAGGAGCTGATCTGGAGAATTCATGGTTTACGACGTCTCAAACGGATTTCGAAAAAATGAGAAAGTTCCGCCACGCTTTGCCTGTAACGGTAAATGAACGGGTAGTCAAAAACGGCCAGAGGAAAATCGGCACAGATATGGCTGTGCCGGATGCAGCATTCCCGTCATTTTTCAATTACCTTAAGTCAAGTCTTAAAAGCTCCGGAATCGAATATGTAATCTTCGGTCACATCGGCGATTGCCATTTACATGCCAATCTTTTGCCGAAAAATGAGGCCGAGGCGACTAGTTCGCGGCATCTGTACGGCAGGTTTATCGCACAGGCAATAATGCTTGGCGGGACTGTATCAGCGGAGCATGGAATAGGCAAACTCAAGAGAAAATACCTAAACGCAATGTATGGCGAGCGCTACCTGGCAGAAATGTCAGAATTGAAAAGATGCTTTGACCCAAAAGCAGTATTTGGGAGAGGAAACGTTTTTGAAGAAAAATTTTTATTAGGTTAGCATTGGTGCTTTGATTTGTTTTTTCAGTAAAGGAATTTCAGCATTTTACAAGTTTCTGCATAAAGACAATTACTTCCTGAATATGATAAAAGCAGTTTTAATGGATTTTAACGGAGTTATCATCAATGATGAGCCGATACAGCATCGGGCTTATCGAGAGGTTTTTGCAAATTTCGGGATTGATGTTACTGACGAAATGTATTACTCGCGGATGGGAATGGATGATAGGACATTTATCCGTTCGATAATGGACGAAGCAGGGCAAAATGTTGATGACGAAACTGTCCGCGGAATTACGGAATCAAAAACCGCACATTGGCGAAATATTGTGGCCGCCTCTATTCCGTTGTTTGACGGAGTTGATGGGTTTATAAAAAAAATGGCAAGGAAATTCGAGCTGGGCATAGTCAGTATGGCAAAGCGCGAAGAAATTGACTTTGTATTGGATACTACAGGACTGGGCGATTATTTTTCAGTCGTAATTTCTGCAGAGGAGATAAAAGATTGTAAGCCAGATCCAGAATGCTATAGGAAAGGATTTCAGGAAATAGATTTGTGCAGGGTCGCCAAAGGGCATTTACCGATGATTCATTCAGACTGCCTGGTAATCGAAGACTCTCCGCAGGGAGTTATGGCCGCACGTGCAGCAGATCTGCCTGTTCTGGCCGTTTCGAATACGGTAGAAGAAAAAGAGCTTCGGGCAGCAGGAGCTTTCAGCGTAACTGACAGGCTCTCTGAATGGATGCCAGAATCTATCATTCGCGTTTTCGATCTTAATTAACTCATTTATTTTGCGAATTATATCAACCGATGATTCTTGGATAAGGCGAGAATTTAAAGAACCAAGATTATTGGGCTCTATCCGAAGATTTTTGAGGCTGAACGAAGTTTTTGACGCATCTTGCTGAGCTTCAAGTTAATATTTTTAGCATTATAAATCCATAGTTATAAATCCATACTTCAATTCAAATTTTTCATTTACCCGCAACGAATGCAACAAGAACACACTGAAGAAGCAAAAGAACTCGCAGCTGAGGATCATGCTCACAATGCCGCAGGGCAAGAGTCTTTTGCTGACGAAGAAAAAGCTTTAGAAAATTGCAGAAAGCTATTGGCCTTGGCCGAAGAGGCAGCGAGCCATATCGGCGGCTCTCAATTATTTCTTACGTCTGTTCAGGAAATTGTAAGTTTATATAGCGCCATAGGCGATGTGGATAAAGCTGCTGAAATGGCCGACGGCCTCGAAGATCCTTTTTTACGAGACAAGCTGCTTGCTGTGGTTGTAGAGCGATGCGCGCAGCTCGATGATGATGAATATGCCAATCAATTGATAGAAGCAATTGACGATTACGGAATTAGAAATGAGGCAGCAGAACGCTTTGCAATAACCAAAGCAAGAAAAGGGAAAAAATCGCTGGCTTTGGAAACAGCCCGAACGATGGATCACCCGGATAACGTGCTGGCTGAGCTGGCTGCGATCAATTTGGCTGAAGGTAAAACGGAAGAGGCTAACAGTCTGGAAAATGACATAGAATACAAAGCTTCTCTCGTCAATGCTTACCTTTCAAAAGCTTTTGATTTGATCAAAGCCGCACAGCCGGATAAAGCCGTAGAATTACTGGAAAGGGCATCACAAGCCAGTAAGCTTATAGAGCTTGAAGAAGAGCGGATAGGCTCGCTGATCAATATTGCTGAGGCGATGAACTTAGCATCAAGGCGTGACAAGACAATAAAATTACTTTCAGAAGCAGGTGAGCTGGCTGAAAAGTTGGAAAATCTTCACCGCGATCAATTCTTAAGCGAGATTGCGGTTGGTTATTATCGGGCAAACAGCAAGGATCTCTCAGAAATAGCTCTCGAATCAATTGCAGATAAAACTCAGGCGGCTTTGGCTTACCTCGGAATGGCTAAAAGCATCGAAGAACCAAATTCAGCAGAAAAAGAGGACTTTGCTCAAGAGGCGGCAGAAATTTTAAAAAGCGAAAACCCGCTTGAGATCAAAGACTCTAGATCGAGAAACGAGGCAATATTTACTTGTGCAGAATATTTCACGGCGTTTAGCAATGTTCCGAAAGCGCTTGAAATACTCGATTTGCTATTTACAGTTGAAACAAAACAGGCCGGCTTGCTGCGGATGTTAAAAGCATCGGCTCTGAAAGGCGATCTCGAAGAATTCGGGCTCATACTTGATGAATTCAAGACAGACCTTGATAAATCAAAATCTTGCGCCATATCGGCCATCTCGACTGCGGCTTTTGGTAATAAGGCAAATACTGAGAAAATAATTTCTTTGGGAATATCGTATTTGGAAAAGCATTCGTCGGCAGAGGATTCGGTCGTAATTTTGATTGAATTTTTGCAGGCTGCCCTGATGGCAGGAAAAGCAGGCCTCTTAGCAGATCTAATGTCTCGGCTGATTTCGACCCTTAGCCAGATTCGCGCACCGATGCTGAAAGTAAGGGCAATGATTGATTTAGCCGGCCTTACTTTTGGCTATAAATTGAATATTACGGAAAATGCTTTGGAAAAATTGGAAAATATCGCCGCTGTATGAAAAGCCGGAAAGCAATCTTCAGACAAGTTTTTTGACTTTACCTCTAAATTTTTAGTTTCATAATTAAAAATCAGACATTAACATAAATCAAGAAACAATTTATAATTAAGTCAAGTATTTGTGATAGTTTGGCTTAGGCCCTGATTAGTGACAATTTATGCCGTCAATGAGGCTCACTACATCGCTGCAACAAAAAATGGTGCTGACGCCACAATTGCGCCAGCGGATAGAAATGTTGCAGATGACGTCATTGGAGCTTAGGGAGTTGATCGAACAGGAGCTGATGGCAAATCCAGTACTCGAAGAGGTTTCACCGGGCGAGGAGCTTGACGAGATCACTGAAAACATCCTTGACCAAAATGCCAACGGAAATGATGAAACTTTTGCGAACGGTGAAACTGCCGCAAAAGCTAATGCTGACTCCGCAGTCACTGATTTGCCTGATACGCCGGAAGATTTCAACACTCAGTTTAATTCGAACAATGGGTCTGCGGAACACTTTGAGGCTGAAGATTCCGATTTAGCAGAAGATGCCGCGATCGAAGACAGGGATTCATTTGAAGAAATAGATTTTGGCCGCGAATTTCAGGATTACCTTGACCCCGGATACAAGACTCAGGAAGTCGAATACAAGGAAGATGCTCCAAGCTTTGAACAATTTTTATCCGATAAGGAAACTCTTGCCGACCATCTGACCTGGCAATTGAATCTGATCGAGCTTGATGAACAGACTAAACGCGCCGCTGAAGCAATAATCGGAAACCTGGATAATGACGGAAGGCTTGCCGCCTCAATCGAGGAAATCTGTCAGACCGCATCTGTTCAAATCGAGGTAGCCGAAAAGGCCAGAAGTATTGTAAAAAGCCTTGATCCGGTTGGTTGCGGCTCTTTCTCGGTCAAAGAATGCCTTCTCGCTCAATTGGAAGCAAAAGGCGAGGGCGAAAGCCGTACGGCAATGTTAATTCGTGACTATTTCGAAGACCTGCAACCTCACCGGCTGCACCACCTTGCAAAGCAAACCGGCCTCGAGCTCAATGACCTAGCCGAAGAGTTGAAAAAAGTCAGATCGCTGGACCCTTTTCCGGGCAGGCCTTACTCATCGGAAGAAGCCGTTTATGTTGCTCCGGAGGTTTACATCGAAAAGGTCGAAAATGATTATGTAATCTACTTTGCCGACGATGGAAGCCCACGTTTGAGAATCAGCCCGACATATCATCAATTGCTGGAGCAGGACGAAACAAGCAAAGAAACGCGGGATTTTATTCGTGACAAGATGCGTTCGGCGGTTGACCTGCTGAGAAATATAGAACATAGGCGGCAAACAATTTATCGAGTAGTTGAATGCATCGTCCAGCGGCAGAGAGAGTTTCTTGACAAAGGCATCGAATACATCAAACCAATGATGCTCAAAGATGTTGCGGAGGACATCGGGCTTCACCTTTCAACTATTTCGCGCGTCGTAAACAGAAAATATGCCCATACTCCACAGGGTGTGATTGAGCTTAGAAGATTTTTCAGCGAGGGTATGATGAATGAGGAGGGGGAAGAGGTTTCTACCCGCATACTCAAGCTTAAAATCAAGAAAATGATCGAGGAAGAAGATCCCAAGAAACCTTTAACTGATGATCAGATTGCAAGGATTTTAAGTAAAGAGGGCGTCAAACTATCGAGAAGGACTGTTGCGAAATATCGCGATCAGATGAATATTCCGGGCTCAAGAGAGCGTAAAACAGTGGTTTAAACATACTCTGCTTGTGATTTAAACTGCGTGTGATTTAAACATAAACTGCAGATAATTTGATTATTTGAGATTTTTGTCTTTCTATCCAGAGCATTAGATCATGTTTTTTAAACCTTAATTTTTTTCATCATGAAGTTTTTTGAGAATCTGAAATTTTGACAGGGATAGCATCATGAAATTTGAATTTACAGGCCGCCACATCCAAGTTACACCTGCTTTAAAATCTCATGTAGAACAGCACTTCCAACGCATCTCGCATCTTTTTGACGGGAAGCCAGCCAGGGCACATGTAATAATCGAGGTCGAACGCGGCCGCCACCGCGCGGAGATCGTCTTAACTACAAAAAACGATGTTTTTACCGCAACAAGCGTAAAGCAGGATATGTATCAATCGCTGGCTGATACAATCTCCAAGCTAGAAAAGCAGGCGCTCAAAAAGCGTAAAAGAAAAATTGATGAGCATCAACACCCACGCATTTCCAAAAATATCGGCACGAATGATACATCCCTTGAGCGAAAAAGGATAGTCAATGCCCGGCGTTACAGCATAAAGCCGATTTCTGTGGAGGAAGCAGCGCTGCAGTTGGAAGCAGAAACCAACCAATTTTTGGTTTTCAGAAATATCGAAACCCACAAAGTAGCTGTGATTTATAAAAGAAAAGATGGAAATTACGGTTTGATACAGCCCGAATGAGTCCTGAAAACTTACCTAATGCCAGAATGCCGCAAATTAGTGTTGCGGAATTTGTAGAGCGCGCAAGAAACAGGCTCGAGATCGTTATTTTAAACCGCACTGCTTTACCGGAGGGCGGGATTTTGGATTCTCCCAGAGTCCAGAAACTGGGTCTGGCGCTTTCGGGTTTTGTTGGGACAACTCATCGCGGAAGAATCCAGATCTACGGCAACAGCGAGCGAGCATTTTTAAGCAGGCTCGGAGAGAATGAGACGCAGAAAGCGTTACAAAGGCTCCAGCCCGAGAATATTACATGCATTCTGGTATCTGCCGGACGCGACATTAATCCGCGCCTGCTTGAATTCGCCGACACCAACCGAATACCTGTCCTTTCAACCCCGCTTCCCAGCAGCGAGGCAATAAAAGCCTGTACCCAGATTCTGGAAGTAGCCCTTGCACCCAGAGCAACGGTTCATGGCGTTTTAATAAATGTTTACGGCATCGGTGTTTTACTGACCGGAGAATCAGGCGTTGGAAAATCAGAATGCGCTCTTGACCTCATCGGCCGTGGCCACCGTCTTATAGCCGATGATGCGGTGGTTTTCAAGAAAGTAGGAGATAAGCTTATAGGAGAACCATCTCCGGTAACGCGTGATCATATTGAAATCAGAGGGCTTGGAATTATCAATGTAAGAGAATTATTCGGTGTCTCGGCTCTTGCTCCAACCACTCACGTCAGGTTTTGCATTGAATTCGTATCAGAAAGCAGCGCCGAAATCGAAAGACTCGAACCATTGGCAGAATTTCTCGAGGTTTTAGGAACACAGGTTGAGAAATTTGTGATTCCTGTCAGGCCGGGGCGAAACCTCGCAACATTGGTAGAAACCGCAGTCAGGCTTTTTGTATCTCGTTTGGGCGGCGACAAAACACTCTCCGAATTGGTGCAAAGGCATGAAAATGAATTGCAAAAAAGGGCAGCATTCAAGAGGGGCTCGCTTCCTGAGTGATATCGCAGTCCAGCATTGATTTTTCAAAATATGCAAGGTTTTCTCAAATTTCCCCATGTATGAAAAAGCGCGAATCTAAACTTAAATCTGCCTCAAAATTGGTAATCATAACAGGGTTGTCCGGTTCAGGAATGAGTTCGGCCACAAACGCTTTTGAGGATGTGGGATATTTTTGCGTTGATAATCTGCCATTGACGATGCTCTCTACTTTTGCAAGGCTGCTCTTGCCGGGAGATGAAGGCTCACCGGCAATCGAAAAGGCTGCATTAGTGATCAACATCAGGGAAAGGCAATTTTTATCAGAGTTTCCGACCGAAATCAGAAAGCTGACACGAAGGGGAATCAAGCCGTTCGTAATTTTTTTCGAAGCATCGGATGAGGTGCTTCTAAGGAGATTTTCCGAAACGCGCCGTCCGCATCCAGCTTATGGACAGAAGACGCTGTTATCTGCAATAAAGGCTGAAAGGAAAGCGATGTTGCCAATCAGGCAGCTTGCGGACATGATCATAGATACTTCAGAGCATACAGTGCATACCTTACGCAAAATGCTTGTGGAGAGATTCAGCGCAACAAGTGATGGAAATACACTTAAGATAAATATCGTCAGCTTCGGGCATAAACACGGCTTGCCAAAAGACCTCGATCTGCTATTTGACGTAAG
>DATLZX010000331.1:0-17229 GCA_035573795.1 Pyrinomonadaceae bacterium
ACTTCGCGGTTTCCCTATTATCTTTTCCGCAATTTGGGCAAAATTTCATCCGAATTAAAATGCTAAAACGAAAGGTGAAGAAACACAATAGTTATACAATAAAAATCAACTTAAAAGGTAGTCCAGTTAACCAGGTTTTACTTAATTTTCTGAATTTTCGCCTTCAAACCCTGCATTTTACTTTGTTTGGATTAAATTTTTTAATAAATAAGACTATTGAATAATTTATAGCTAAAAGTTGAAACAAACGGCTTTAGAAATTCGTAAAACGGGCTTGACACGGCTTTTTGGTCCGTAATCGCGATTTTTTAATACAAATAATCTCATCAAATTTTTCATCTAAAAGAGTTGACGCAATGGCTTTTACTAAAAAAAAGAAAATAATTACTGCAATAATTGTAGGTGTTTTACTTGTTGTTGGTATCGTCTTCAGTGTTTTTGCCACCAGGAAAGACCTTCCTGCCGTTAATACTGTCAAACTACAGACAAAACCTGAGCTGCGATCTCAGGTAACGGCTTCCGGTGAAGTCCGCCCAATCCAGTTTATGAATCTAACAAGCGAGGTGCAGGGCAGGATCGAAGAAATACTGGTTAAAGAAGGTGATGTTGTTAAAAAAGGCGATGTACTTGTCCGCCTGGATCCCAACCAGCTCGAGTTTAATACCGAAGCCCAAATGGCAGCTTTTCAGGCCGCACAGGACGAAGTTAAGGCAAGCCAGTCTCAGGTTACAGCCGCTCAAAATTCCCTAGCTCAGGCAGAGCAATCGCTCAACCAGGCTCAGGTTGCCATTGATGCTGCAAGGCAGAATGTCATAACTGCTCAGACCGAGGTTGACAGGGCACAAGTAGAACTCAATGCTGCCACGCGTGAACTCAAGCGAAATGAGCAGCTACTTGAAAACGGAGTTATTTCCAAATCCGAATACGATACAGCCCGCGACAGATATGATACAGCAAAGGCCTCGCTTGAGGCTGCCAAAGCCCGACTGGAAAACCAGAAACTCAATGTAAGGGACGCTCAAGCCCGCTATAATCAGGCGCAGGTTACAGTAAAAGATGCAAGAAGGTCTGTCGAATCTGCTGAAATAAATGTCCGCTCGACTCAGTCCAGAGCAAATCAACAAGCCGCACTTTTAAGAGGCCAAAAGAATCAAAGGGATAAATCTGTTGTGGTTGCACCAATCAACGGTGTAATTGCCGAAATTCCCTCCAAGGTAGGAACTTTTGCCGTTGCAGGCCTTTCCACTACAGCCTTGCTTACAATTGCCGATATGTCAGAGATAAATGTTGAGGTAAAAGTGGACGAAACGGCAATTGACAAAGTCGAGGTAGGCCAAAAGGCCAAAATAAAAGTGGACGCCCTCGGAGAAACTGAATTGACAGGCGAAGTCTTGCAAAAAACACCACTGGCTGTTGGCAAATCCCAGACGACCGGCGGACTTTCCACAAACATAAATGTTCAGGAAGCTAAGGAATTCCGTGTCGTAATAAGGCTCAAAGACCTCAGTCAGGAGCAGCGAGATTCTCTGCGTCCGGGAATGAGCGCAACGGCCGTTATAACGACACAGACTGTCAATAATGTGATTTCTGTCCCGCTTCAGGCGCTGATAGAAAAAGTTCCTGAAAGCTCGCCGACGCCGGCAGGTATGAATTCTTCTACGCCAGCTGAAAAACCAAAACCGCAAAAAGGCGTTTATATCCTTGATAATAACCGGGCCAGATTTGTCCCTGTCGAAACGGGCATATATGGTGAGTCCGAAGCACAGATAATTTCAGGCCTTTCTGAAGGCCAGGAAGTTATCATTGGCCCAAGCAAAGTCCTGATGTCTCTTAAGGATGGAACGCAGGTAAGACGTGAAACCAAACCTGCGGGATCGGAAAATAAGGAGTAGCCATGCCTGACTCAAATGAGACTTTAACGCTGATTGATAAAGGCTATGAGACTTCGGCTTCAACAGGCTATAACTTTATGGCCGAAGAGTCCAAATCGAGAAAAACCGAAGTAACATCCTTGATTTCAATGCGCAATATCTGGAAAACGTATCAGATGGGTTCTGAGGAACTTCATGCTCTCAGAGGCGTCAGCTTCGACGTAAGGCGAGGTGAATACGTCTCGATCATCGGTCCCTCCGGCTCAGGAAAGTCTACTCTGATGAATCTGATCGGATGCCTCGATTCCCCCAGCCAGGGTGAATATTGGTTAAATGGCAATCTGGTCTCTGAAATGGACGACGACGAATTGGCCAGGATCAGGAACAAGGAAATCGGCTTTGTTTTCCAGACCTTCAATCTTCTACCAAGGGCGACGGCTCTTCACAATGTTGAATTGCCGCTCATATATGCCGGAATCAGGGCAGCAGAACGTCACGAGCGGGCTAAAGCCGCACTTGAAGCTGTAGAATTGGGCGATAGGATCAATCACCGCCCGAATGAACTATCCGGTGGACAGAGGCAAAGGGTTGCTATCGCCAGAGCTTTGGTAAATAACCCTTCAATATTGCTGGCGGATGAGCCTACCGGCGCTCTTGATTCAAAAACCAGCGTAGAAATCATGGCTCTTTTCGAGCGTCTCCATTCAGAGGGAAATACAATAATAGTTGTTACTCATGAACCTGACATAGCAGCCAGGGCAAACAGGATGATCGCCATCCGCGATGGCAATATCGAAAGCGACAGTCCCATTGAAAAATGATAAAGCATTCACTGTTAAACAAATCGTTATTCTTTTAATAAAACTGCTTCTCAGGTAATCTAGTTTTAATGACTCTTTTAGAAACTCTAAAACTGGCACTGTCAGCAATTTCCGCTCATAAGCTAAGGTCATTTCTGACGCTGCTCGGTATGATTATTGGCGTTACGGCCTTTATGGTCGTACTGTCGGTTTTGATCGGTTTTAGTGCTTATATAGATGAAAAAATCGCGGGCGTCGGCTCGAATGCTTTCACAATAAGAAGATTCAACTTCGAGGACTTCAAAGACACAGACTCTATCGCCGAGGCAACCAGACGGAATAAGGAACTGTCTTACGACGAACTAGTCTTTATCAAGGAACGCTCTAAATTTATTGCCAAAATCGGGGCAAAGGCGCTTCCTAACTCACGCGAGGTCAAGCGCGGTACAGAAATCTTACGAGACGTTAGGATAGAAGGGACAGAGCCTGTAATTGCAGAAATTGAAAAAATTGATATTGCAGAGGGACGCTATTTTTCGAATGCAGAGAATGACTATGCATCAAGGGTGGCATTTGTTGGCTCTGACATAGCAAATAAACTTTTTCCCGGCGGGGGTGCCGTTGGAGGCGAGATCTACATTCAAGGAATCCCATATAGAATAGTCGGCGTCCAGGTTACAAAAGGCACTGTCTTCGGGCAGCCGCAAGACAATTTTATCCAATTGCCGATTAAAACTTACGGTAATGATTTTGGCGGCTTGCGTGGAAGCCGGGGACTTTATTTCGAAGCGCTGGCCGTCAGCGACGATCGCTTCAATGACGCCGTAGAAGAGGCCAGAACTCTCATGCGGATAAAGCGCGGCCTGAAATTTGGGGAAAAAGACAATTTCGGCATACTTACTCCTGATGCCATAACATCACTTAAAGACAGCATTTTCGGCGCAATAGGAACAGTAATACTATTTGTACCTGCCATAGCATTGGTCGTTGGCGCAATCGTTGTAATGAACATAATGCTTGTGGCAGTAACTGAAAGAACTAAGGAAATCGGCATAAGAAAAAGCGTTGGAGCGCGTCAGTCGGACATCTTGAAACAATTTTTGTTCGAGTCTGCCACACTTGCTGCAATTGGCGGTGCAATTGGGCTGGGTGCGGCCTATTTGATCGGATTTATAATCACTCAATATGTTATAGAAACCCGCATCTCATTCCTTGCCGGGTTGCTGGCAATAATAGTTTCGGGAGGAATTGGAATCCTCGCCGGGCTTTACCCTGCCTGGAAAGCCGCTCAACTTGATCCGATTGAAGCCTTACGCGTCGAGTAATTGTTTGAGTTAAATATGCGGGTAGCAGTCAGTGCATTTTATGAGAATTTTTTGATGGCGATTGATACACTTCGCTCGCATAAACTGCGCTCTTCACTGACTGTGATAGGAGTAATTATCGGCGTAATCACGGTTATGCTGATGGCTTCTGTAATCAGCGGGATAGATACTGCTTTTCGGAAAGAAATAGAATCTTTCGGAACAAATTCGATTTTCCTCTATAAATTCGATATCGGGATAAGGACTTCAGCTCCTACGAGAGAGGAACGGATGCGAAAACCCCTGACGCTTGAAGATAACGAAGCGCTGAAAGCCTTGCCCTCGGTAGAAACTGCCGTTCCCTTCCTGGATGTTTCCAGTAGTTTTTTTGGACAGAAAATTTTGGTTACCGGTAAAAATGGCAAAACTTCCTCCGCCATCAACTTAAACGGTACACTGCCTGAAATGGAAAAAACCAAAACTGAAATACTGGTTGAGGGACGATGGTTTACTAAGGTCGAGAGCGACCTGAAAGCAAACGTTTGCCTGATTGGCGCCACCGTTAAGGAAAATTATTTCCCATATGAATCTCCAATCGGGAAGACGCTGCAAATCGGCGGCCAGGAATTCACCGTAATCGGGGTTTTGGAAAAACGCGAACAACTATTTGGCGGAGGCGGAGGAAATAACGACCAGAGCAATATAATTTATATGCCGATCGGAGCTGCGCTTAAGCTCAAGCCTAATTCTGACGATCTGTTTATTTTGGTAGTAGCGAAAGAAGGAATGCTCGAGCAGGCAAAAAATGACGTTGAGGCGCTTTTAAGAGTTCGCCGCGGCGTTAAATTCGGGGAAAAGAATAATTTCTCGATGGAAACCGCAGCAAGCATTATTTCCCAGTTTCAGTCAATTACAGCTGGCACTTTCCTTGCAATGATTGTAATTTCTTCGATCGGGCTGATGATTGGCGGTATCGGCGTTATGAACATAATGCTGGTCTCAGTAACTGAGAGGACCAGAGAGATCGGCATCAGAAAAGCCGTTGGGGCTAGACAAAGCGACATACTGACCCAATTTCTAATCGAAGCGGCCACTCTTACCGGATCCGGCGGAATCATCGGCCTTGCAATCGGTTACGCATTGACCTTCATTGTGGCGATATTTTTCCCGTCTTACGTACCCTGGTGGGCGCCTCCACTGGGCTTTGGATTCAGTGTGTTGATAGGAGTTTTCTTCGGAATTTACCCGGCCTGGAAAGCAGCAAGGCTGGATCCTATAGAATCACTTCGCTACGAGTAAATCAGAGAACCTTGATTTAATTAATGCCTTAGTAAATATTACCCCTTGCAACAGCCCAAAATTGGCTCGAAAAAAGTGAAATCTTTATTCCCTGCTTACTTGTACTTTGCACTTTCTTTAACATCATATGACGTTCACACTCAAGGAAAGATAATCGTCAACTGAAAGGAAAAAGCAGCCACCATCAGGTGGCTGCCAATGATTTTAATAAAGATCTTCAGATACAGTTTAACGAAAGTATTTTTCGATTCGCCAGTGAAATACTGATCTCTGATTAGCTCGGCGCACCGGACATAAAAGCACCTATGACCCTGAAGCTAATTCCTAGCAGAGCTAGAATTATAACCAGCGCGGCAGCCGCAGCTTTTGAAAGCCTGTTGGTTACTGACAAACCGATTACTGCAAGTATCCAGCCCCAGATCAAAAATACATCAAAAACACTTAGGATGGTTGTCAAAACTGGCTGGGTGGAAGGATCGGACAGAAAACTTAAGTTTAGATTTAACAAACCGGTTTTTTGGGCTCTTAGCAAATCAATTTCTTCAGCAGGCTTTAATACCAGAACAATTAAGTTTGCAATCATAGCTACGGCAGTAGGAGCAAACTGCGAATAGACCCAAACCGACAGCCCATGCAGATAGCCGCCGACACCACCAAAAGCTTTAGCCCCTAGAAAATAGACAAGGCCTCCGATAAAGCTGAAAACCAACATAAAAAGTGGGGCTATAAAAGGTGTGTATTTCATAAAGCTGACCTGTCCCTCAGTGCTCTTTGCCTTATCTTCCTTACTGATTTGAGCGGCCCATGGAGACTTCTCCATCTGTTGGGTTATCAAATCTCTTACTTGTGATTCTGGAATTTTATTTACCAAACCAAACATAAAGGATCCAAATAAAACGGCTGAGATCAGCAACGCCAAAATAAAACGAGGCTTGCGGCGAAGGTCCTCAAATGTGTTCGAGGGTTCGATAAAGATGTTAAACAGCGTCGAGATTTCGGACATTCTGGGCTGCTCTTGTCCCTGATGCTGTTGATAAGTGGTTGCCTGTAAGTTTTCTTCCATTTACTTTCCTCCTGAGGAATATATTTAACCACAAGTATCAAATACGCTTTTCAAGCATGTTTGTTCAAAATAAAGGATCTCTAAACACTAAATTCTGACAGTTTCTTCCATGATTGCCTCGTTGATTTTTTTAGGGAAAAAACAGGCTGATTTCCAGCCAGGCTCGAATTCCACAAGCTGAGGCTCACTCGATTTGCAAACCTCTTGAGCAATCGGACATCGGGTATGAAACCTGCAGCCTTTTGGCGGATTAATTGGTGAAGGCACATCACCCTCTAGGATTATTCTTTTGCGGCGAGCACGGATATCGGGTTGCGGAGCCGCGGAAACCAATGCAGCAGTATAAGGATGCAAAGGATCTTTGAATACCTTGCCAGAAGGTCCGATTTCAACAATTTTTCCGAGATACATTACCGCTATCCTATCTGACAAATATTCGACCACTGACAATCCGTGAGAGATAAACAGATATGTAAGCCCGAACTCGTCTTTCAAGTCCTTAAGAAGATTTAAAACCTGGGCCTGTACCGACACATCTAGTGCTGAAACCGGCTCATCACAAATAATCAGTTTCGGATTCAGGGCTAGAGCACGGGCTATACCTATTCTTTGACGCTGTCCACCGGAAAATTCATGAGGATAGCGATTTGCGTAGCTTGGGTCTAGGCCCACCTTTTCCAGTAAATATTCAACGCGCTGTTTGCGCTCGCTTCTGCCGTTTACTTTATGAATCAAAAGCGGTTCTGAAACAATAGATAAAACGCTTTTTCTCGGATCGAGGCTCGCATATGGATCCTGAAAAATCATCTGGATTTCGCTGCGGTAAGTTCTTAATTGCTTTTGATTCAGAGCGGTCAAGTCTATCCCCTCAAAGAAAATCTTTCCAGCTGTTGGTTCATATAGCCGGATTATCGTTCTGCCAACGGTTGATTTGCCGCAGCCTGACTCGCCCACAAGCCCAAGAGTCTCACCTTTACGAATCTCAAAACTCACACCATCAACAGCACGGACAATTTCACCGCTGACTTCTGTTTGAAAATGCTTTACAAGATCTTTGACCTCGAGTAATGCTTCGCCTTTTGCTCTTAGCTGAGAATCATAGGGCGAAGATATGTAATCAGGTTGAGCTTCAGATGAAGAGCTTGCTTTTTGCAGCTCCTGGAGGTTACTTGCCCCTTCATTAGAATCAGGGCTGATAGCCGAAAAATCATTTTTATTTGCCTGATTGTGTTTATCGCTTGCCATTCTGCAGTGACATGGGAAGTTAAAAATTCGGAACTACGATTAGAACGTTTGAATTTAAGAAGACACTGGTTAAATTGCCTGAGTAGTGATTAGTTTCTACTGTAATGATTCATTTACAAAGCTATATTTTTTCCTGAATGATTTTCCGTCAAAGTGCAATAAAAGGTCTATTCTGCCTGCTCAATTTTTGTAGAGAAAACATCTTACCTGGTGGCTTTCGGTAATTTTGTAAAAAGGGACCGGATTTGTCCTGCATTCATCCATCCGCTGCTGACATCGTTGATAAAAATGACAGCCTGGCGGAAGGTTTATTGGCACAGGAATGCTTCCAGGGATTGCCTGTAACCTTCTTTTTTCACCGGCCTTCAAAGCTGTATCAGGCAGCGAGTTGAACAACCCTATAGTATATGGATGCTTAGGATCATAATATAGATCTTTCGAAACGGCGGTCTCTACTATCCGCCCAGTGTACATAACAAAAACCTTCTCTGTCGCTTCTGCTACTACGCCCAGATCATGTGTAATCAAAAGCATTGCAAGGTTTCTTGATTTTCGCAGGTTTGACAATAGTTCCAGAATCTGCGCCTGTATAGTAACATCAAGTGCCGTTGTAGGCTCATCAGCAATCAGCAAATCGGGTTCGCAGGCAAGTGCCATCGCAATCATCGCCCTTTGCCTCATTCCACCAGAAAGTTGATGAGGGTAATCCTTTGCTCTTTTTTCAGGACTAGGAATCGCAACCTCATCTAAAGCTTCAACGGCTTTGAACCAAGCCTCTTTTCGTCCCAGCTTTCTGTGCAAACGAATTACCTCCGCAATCTGCTCACCTACGGTATAAACCGGATTGAGGGAGGTCATTGGATCCTGAAAAATCATGGCGATGTGTCGTCCGCGGATCTCCCTAATCCTTGCCTCGCTTGCATTTAGCAATTCTTCTCCTTTGAATTTGATGCTGCCACAAGTAATCTTTCCAGGTGGCTTTATAAGGCGAAGGATAGATAACGCAGTTACTGATTTACCTGACCCGGATTCGCCAACAATGCCAACAGCCTCGCCATCAGAGATTTCAAGGTCAACATCATCCACTGCCCTGACTACGCCGGCTTTTGTTCGAAACTCTACAGCCAGATTTTTTATTTCCAATATTGCGTCCATCAATGAAGAAGCAAGAAAGAAAGCTGATTGCCGATTTTATGGCTAATTCAGATTGTTATTTTTTTTGGTTACAACATCTAGCCATTTGATTTCTATTGATTTTTCGATTCCAATTTACTCAAACTTCAGAATCGAAAATTGTGGGCTGCTGTATTCAAAGACAAACAGCCCACAATTTCCCACAACATCGGATAAAATGATCTTCTGGGCTACTTGTTCCCAGTCTTTACAGGCTCAGCAGGCTTTTTGGGAAGCTTGACAGGTTGCGTCAATTTCTTCATTACTTCCTCAACTGCGCGTTCCAGTTGGGGATCTCTGCCGGCAATGACTGATTTAGGATCGTTGTCAACCTCTATATCAGGGTCTACGCCATGCCCTTCGATAATGTACTGCCCTTGCGGGTTGGCCAGCGCAAACTCTGGAACATTGACCACCCCTCCATCAATGAGGTTGCCTCGGTTTGTAATCCCAACTACACCGCCCCAGCTACGCTTTCCAATAAGTGGACCAATGCCGGCAGCCCTGAACATATAGGGGAAGATATCGCCGTCCGATGCGGAGTTTTCATTCAAAATTGCTACCATCGGCCCCATAAAAGTTCCGTCCGGATATGTTGTACCGTCCTGGTTTGTCCTGGAATAATTGATTCCCAGTACTTTTCTTCTAAGCCTTTCGATTATCATCCTCGAGACATTGCCCCCGCCATTTGCCCTCACGTCAACAATTAATCCCTCTTTTTTCAACTGAGGATAGTACCATTTTATGAATTCGCGGATTCCGGCTGCTCCCATGTCAGGAATGTGAAGATAGCCAACCCGTCCATTTGATAATTGATCAACCCTTCTACGATTTGCTTCTACCCAATCCATATAAATCAGATCGGTCTCATTTGTCACCGGGCGAATTGTTACCTTTCTTGCGCCTTCGAGCGTTGGCGAGGAGTTCAGAGTAAGCGTTACTGGGCTGTCTGCAATCCCACGAAAATAGGCATATACATCGCGGTCTGTCTTAACCTCCTCTCCATTTACTTGCAACAGATAGTCACCGACATTTGCCTTGACCCCGACCTCGGACATTGGGGAACGATAAATCTCTTCTTCCTGTTGCCCGGCGAAAATTTTCGAGATCCGGTATCTGCCGGAGGCTTTGTCTGCTTCGAATCTTGCTCCCACCAGAGCGACTCTGACCCTTGGCGGCAGGTTGAAATCGCCTCCATCAATATATGCATGCTGCACTGTAAGCTCAGAACACATCTCTGAAATCACGTAATTTAGGTCAGAGCGATGGGCTACATAAACTAACCACTTTTTGTATTCCTCTCTGATTTGTTCCCAGTTGAAGCCGTGCATATTTTCAACATAGAACCAATCTCTGTATCTCCGCCAAACTTCATTGAAAATCTGGTTCCATTCCTGAACCGGATCAATTATTGCAACCATGCCGGCAGTTGAAATCTGCTTTTTGGTCCGCTCGCCGTTCAGGTTCGCTTCCATAATGAAATACTGTCCGCCTGGTGAAGCCACCATCAGCTTAGTACCATCGGCTGAAACCGTGTATCCAGAAGCCGGACTTTGAAGCACCGCTTCTTTTCTATCCTTTAACGAAAATACTCTCAGTGAACTCTGGCTCTCTGCTGGCCTACCATAGTAAAATGGCGGCTGCACAATATAGAGTAGGCTACCCTTTGCAGCTGCTAAACCAACGTAATTATCGGCACCCAAAGGGACTCTGGTTACCCTTCGCTCGATTCCTTCGAAATCTATTTTTTCAGCTTTTTCGGTTTTACCTGCTTGTCCAGGAGGCGCCGAACCGTTAGCCGGAACATTTCCTGAAGGCTGCGGTGAGGCCGCAGGCTGCGAAGCCCCTGATTGTGCTTGATCGGCCGTTGACACTTCATCGCTTTCGAAGGGAAAAGGATTTTTGCCATCGGAGCTCAAAGTTACGGCATAGATCATGTTCATCCTGTTGGTCGCATAATTGAATTCGGATTGTGAAATTTGCGGTGCAAACTCATGCGTTCCGATAAAGTACAGATAATCCCCGTTAGTATCCCAAACCGGGCTATTCGCTGAAAACATTTCCGGAGTTATCCTTTGAACTTTGCTAGTCTCCGCACTCCAGATATAAACTGAGCTCAACCCAAGAGGATTCTGCATTGAAAATGCGATAAACTTGCCCTTAGGCGACCACTCGTAATCCATGATCAAGCCATTTGCTGCGTCAACGATCATTTGAACCTGTTTTGTAGCGAGCGTAACTACATACAGGCGGCCATCTTTGTCGCTGAAAGCAATTTTAGAATTATCAGGCGACCAACGCGGCTCATACTTCTGAGCGCGGCTTCCCGTAGTAACTTGTATTGGCTGTGATGTTCCGTCCTGATCTACCAGCCAGAGCTCTTCTTCCCCAGAAGCATCAGAAATAAATGCGATTTGTCTTCCGTTAGGTGACCACACAGGATATTTATCATGTGCACCTGAGGATTTCGTAAGATTGCGAACGGCGCCTTTTTCTGCAGGAACGGTAAAGATATCTCCGCGGGCAGAAAAAACAGCCCGTTCGCCTTTAGGGCTCAAAGTGTAATAAGAAATAAGGTTAGCCACTGAGACTTGTCTTTTACGCTTATTGACACCGTCATCAGGAACATAAATATTCAGTTTTTGGGCTTTTTTCGTGTTAGTGTCGAAAACTTCTAGCTCTCCGTCACGCTCGTAAACAATGCGTGATAGATTGTCGGAACTCGGCCAACGAATGTCCCAATCACGATTTTTGGTAATCTGTGTAGTCTTTTTACTTTGAGTATTGTATGAATAAAGGTTGAACTTCCCGTCCCGATCGGAGTTATAGTAGATATTTTCTCCAATCCACATTGCATCTCGGCTGGCTCTCTCACCCTCTGAAATCTTTTCCGCATCGTTGGTCGCCAGGTCGAAAATGTAAAGTGTATTCGCCTGGCCACCGCTATATCTTTTTTCCGGTCTGAAATCCCTTGAACGTGGGCTGTAAACTATTTTTTTTCCGTCAGGAGAAATATCACCCGAACCGGCCTCTGGCATCGGAAGCGGCTCAACCGGCCCTCCCTCGTAGGATACCGTGTATAACCTTGCAATAGGAAGTGTCCAGGAGTCTCTTAAACTTCTGAAAACTATTCGACCATCATTAGTCCACCCTAAGACCTGATTGTCATATCCCCAGCGTGGAGCAAGCGGGCCACGCGCCGGATAAAAAGTCAGCTGCCGCGGCTCGCCACCTCCAGCAGGTATGACATAAACCTGCTCATCGCCATCATATTGCCCTGTAAAAGCTATCCATTTACCATCCGGTGAAAACTTTGCGAATGTCTCGACTCCTGGATGTGCAGTTAACCTGATTGCGGTCCCCCCCGATGAAGGTGCAATCCAAAGATCGCCGCCATAAGTAAAAACCACTTTATCACCGTAAATATCCGGAAACCTGAGCAGCTTGGTCTGGGCAGCTGCATTTGAGGCCGAAAAAGCTATCGAAAGGAAAACAAGACAAATCAGTATAAAAAATTTAGGCAGATAGTATTGAGGGTAAGCTATTGACTTTGGCATTTTACACCTTTTTGTTCAAAACCGCATTTGTAGATTTGAATGGAAAAATCAGCTTAAGAATAACTTAAAATGTCGTTAGTCCAAAATTGGATTTCCCAATTTTTCCAATTTAATTGGATAACTTTCGCTCTTCAGGCAACTAAAAGTCTCGCTTTAGTCTCAAACCGGTGTTATTCTTGAATCTATGGTAGTTTTACCATACAGTTTTTTTGAATCTGGAATTTTAGGCTCATGAAAATCAATCAATTGCAAGGTTTGAAAATCTCGATCAAGGCGGTAGGTTCCCGTTTTTTGATATTCGCCCTATTTCTGGCTTTTGCCAATTTTTACCATTCTGTTTCGGCACAAACTTCCACAACCTTTTCCATTTCAAAGGATCAGCCGCAAACTAAGCCCCAGAAATCCAAATCCGATGAAGTTACTACTGAAGATATTGAATCAGCCGTCTCTGAAGCAGTGGCTATCATCGAGCAAAACCACTATTCAGGTAAATCACTGGATTACAACGAGCTTTTCAAATCCTCGATTGACGGCATGCTACACAGCCTCGACCCGCACTCTAATTACTTCGATGCCAAAGAGTTCGAAGAATTCAGGATGGAGCAGAGTTCCCGCTATTACGGAATCGGAGCAACTATAACAGATATGGTTGATCCCGATGGCAAAATCGTCGGAACTTTTATACGTTCTACTTTTGAGGGAGCACCTGCTAACCGGGCGGGACTTCGTTATGGAGACAAGATCGTTGAAATAAATGGAGTTAACGTACTCGGCAAACCTTTTCCTGAGGTCAGAGATATGCTGCGCGGCCCAAGAGGAACAGTTGCAAAAGTCGTAATCGAAAGGCATTCGACTGGAAAACGTGAAACTGTAGAAATAATCCGAGATGCCGTACCCCAGCCCTCAATTCCGGAAGCTTATATGATTCGGCCCGGCGTCGGCTATATTGCAATGACCGGTGGCTTTAATCAAACAACTTACGCCGAGTTTGCAGATGCAATGAGAAGGCTGAAAGCAGAGGGAATGAAGGAGCTGATACTTGACCTTAAAAATAACGGCGGCGGTCTTGTATCCCAGGCTTTCAGGGTAGCTAACACATTTCTTTCTGCCGGCCAAACCGTTTTTACTCAAAAGGGCAGGATAGAGGGAGCGTCAGAAATCTACCAATCGGACAACCAGAACCCGGAAACTCTGCCAGTAGTAGTACTGGTCAATAGGAATTCAGCCTCAGCCTCAGAAATTTTGGCCGGCGCATTGCAGGATCATGACCGCGCCTTGATTGTCGGAGAAAATACCTTTGGTAAAGGCTTGGTCCAGAATCCTTTTCTGCTTGAATACGGGACGATGTTGCTGCTCACAATTGCCAAATATGAAACACCATCCGGCCGCTTGATCCAGCGAGACTATTCGAACGGCAATCTATACGACTATTATACAAACGGCGGAATCGGAAGCGACGATCAGCCTCCGCCGCCGAAAGGGCCTGAATCTAAAACTGACCTCGGCCGTCCGGTTTATAGCGGCGGGGGGATTACACCAGACGTTTATATCAAACCGGATACTATTACTGCGGATGAAGCCAATATTCAAAAAAGGCTTGTTAGCCCGATTTTCGCATTTGCTATGGATCTGGTAAGCGGACTTATCCCACAATTCCCCAATTACAAAGTTGACCGGCCGATAATCTTCGACCACGATATCAAGCCAAACGATTTCCCTGTTACAGATGAACTTTACGAAGCGGTGAAAAAATACGGAGTCGAAAAATATAAACTCCCCGCTAGCCTTTTCGATAAACAAAGGCGTTTTGTAGAAAGGACTCTTAGAAGCGAGTTGATTACAGCAGCCTACGGTACAACGGCTTCTTTTCAGGTTTTCAATGAGTACGATACCCAGCTTTCCAAGGCTATCGAGCTACTGCCAAAGGCAAGGGAACTTGCAGCCGAAGCGGCAAAAAAACAGAAATCTTCTACTACCGGAGCAAACCTGAACTCGAATTGATAACTATGCTTTTCTATATCGTGCTTTAAAATATCTTCGTCTTTGTTAGCTTGTATCTTCTAAACTTGTAAACTCTCTTAGCAAAAAAGTAAAAGCTGCAATCAACCTGCCCGGTTGCATTGCAGCTTTTTTTATAAAACTAAAATCAGAACCCTGCATAATAATTGCTTTTCAGTAGCAATTGTTTTTTGCGGCAGATGGTTTTGGAGTTTTAATTGGAATAAGTCACCAACACTTCTAACCTAGAAACCGAAAATCCAGTTGACAAGCAAATAGGCTCCGTAGCCTATTCCTGCCAAAATCAAAAATAATGAAACAATAATCAGTCCAACAATCACTTTGAACTTTTTGTAGCGCTTTTCATCCGGGGGAGAGAGCGGATTTTGCGGAAAATAAGGAGGTGGTCTGTTCAGCATAAGGCTTAATCTAATGAATTATAGAGCTAGTTTTTTGTTAATCAGGCTATAGATATTTCTCTTTTAATATCGAAACACAGCTTTCAACGCCTGTAAATATTTGCAGACGATTGCGTTATTTTTTGATTCTACAATTATACTGTAATACATTATTTCAGATACTCGAAATATCAAAATTCATAACAATACTCTGGAGTAAAATATGAGAGCCCGCTACTTTCTGCTTTTCCTGATAATTTTTGGCTTAACGACTGCATTTTCTCAACAAGACGGCTTTAACTTTGAGGACTTGATGCGAGTCAAACGCGTCTCTGACCCGCAAGTATCACCAGACGGCCGGCTGGTAGCCTACGTTGTTGGAACGACTGATATGGCCTCGAATAAAGTTGTGAATCAGATTTTCTTATTCGACCTTTCGAATCCCCAAAAACCGGCAAAGCAATTGACAAGTGGGAACACCTCTTCAACTTCACCTCGCTGGTCGCCTGATGGCGAAAAAATTGCTTTTGTAACTGGCGGACAAATCTGGTTAATGGATACTGACGGGCGCTCGCGAAAACAAATTACAGACATCTCCACCGGAGCATCTCAGCCAGTATGGTCACCTAATGGAAAACTAATTGCATTTTTATCAGATGTTTACCCTGAATGTCCTGACGATGCGTGCAACAAAAAAAGGGATGAAGAAGCCGAAAAAAATCCTGTAAAAGCGGTCGTCACTAAAAGATTACTTTATCGGCATTGGAACGAATGGCGTGATAAAAAGCGAACTCATGTATTCATTGTCTCTTCAAATGGCGGCATAGCAAAAGACCTTACACCGGGCGATTTTGACTCTCCTCCTTACGCAGCTGCTTCCGGCTCTGATTTTGCATTTTCTCCCGATTCTACAGAGTTATTATTTCTAAAAAACCCCGACCGCGTCGAGGCAACCTCTACTAATAGCGATATTTTTGCAATTTCGATTGATGGCGGCACTCCTCGCAACCTAACTCAAAATAACCGTGGTTATGATGCTTCGCCGGCTTACACTCCTGACGGCAAATATATAATTTATCGCTCTCAGGCAACTGCAGGTTTTGAATCAGACCGTTGGCGCCTGATGAGGTTTGACAGAAAAACCGGACAAACCGTCGAACTGACAAGAGGCTTTGATTTACAGGTAGATGAATTCGTTATCTCGCCTGATAGTAAAACAATATACTTCGTTGCTGGCTATCGCGGAAGGTCAAAAGTCTTCCAGGTTCCTGTTGAGCCTGATTTCCGGCTTCGAATAGCTACTTTTGTCAAAGACGCTGACAAAATAAATGACAAGTTTGCTTCCATAAATTCACTCAGCCTGGTCAACAAAAATCTGACCTTTCTGGCTAGCTCGATGGCCATTCCAAATGAAGTCTTTGCAGTAAACCTGGATAACTTTTCATCAATTCCTGTTAGCAAGGCCAATCCGGATTTGAACCTAAACAATGCAGAAGAAATTGAATGGACCGGAGCACTAGGAAAAAAAATACACGGTTTTCTGCTCAAACCCCGAAATTTCGACCCTGGCAAAAAATATCCCCTGTTAGTTTTGATCCATGGCGGTCCGCAGGGCGCTTGGTTTGACAACTGGGGTTATCGCTGGAATTTTCAGGTTTTCGCTAACGCAGGTTATGTAGTCTTTTTGCCTAATCCGCGCGGTTCTACAACCTACGGACAGGAATTTGTTAACGATGTTTCTGGTGATTGGGGCGGAAAATCATTTATTGACATAAAAAATGGCGTCGCAAAAGTAATCGGTTTGCCCTTTATTGATAAAAATCGGATAGGTGCTGCCGGAGCCAGTTATGGCGGCTATATGATTGACTGGATCCTTGGCCATAACAATGATCCAAGGTTCAGGTTCAAAGCTCTCGTCTCACATGCAGGGGTTTACAACCTTGAGAGCATGGCTGCTTCAACAGAAGAGCTTTGGTTTGTGATCTGGGAATTCAAGGGAATGCCTTGGCAAAACCGGCTGTTATATGAACGTTGGTCACCGCACAGATTTGTGAAAAACTTCAATACCCCAACCCTGGTTACTGCTGGTGAACTAGACTTTAGGGTACCTGTGGACCAAAGCCTTCAACTCTTTACCGGCCTGCAGATGCAGGGGGTTGATTCAAAACTTATTATTTTCCCTGATGAAGGACATTGGATCCTGAAGCCCCAGAATTCGAGATTTTGGTACAGAAATGTACTCAACTGGTTTGCGGAAAAACTTTAAACAAGCGGTTGATTTCTTGAACGAAATTTTTTGCTTTACCCTAACTTCAGATTTATTTGAAAGAAGAATGTTTTTTTTCGTTTGAGAAAGCTGAGGTAAGGTAAAAGCAAATTCATTGCAAATGGATAAGGCTCCGTGCTTGAAATACACGGAGCCCCCAACTTTGAGAAGACCAGAAGTCTCGAATGTCGTTGGAAAGCAGAGCGCGAAGCCGGACACGTAGTCGCGCCGCGAAGGCTGAGAATCCGAAGCTTC
>DATLZX010000332.1:0-3887 GCA_035573795.1 Pyrinomonadaceae bacterium
ATTGCAGTTAGCCGCCGGCTTTTATCACCTTGGTATCAGGCCAGGTGATAAGGTAGCCATAATTTCTGAAAATCGTATAGAGTGGTCATTGGCAGACCTGGCCTTACTCTCGATTGGCGCAATAGTAGTGCCTATTTATACAACTCAAGCCGTAGAGCAGATTGATTATGTTCTTAAAAATTCTAATGCCCGGGCTCTGATAGTTTCCGGTACAAAAACCTTCGAGCATGCCTCCACGGTAATTGGATCTAATGACAATCTTGAGTCAATAATTTTTTTCGATGAGGATGCAGTGAACCTTGCCGGCGGTAAGGGCACCTCACTCAGCGAAATCGAAAAAACTGGTAACAGCCGGAAAAACCTATCTGCGGTAAAAGATATTCTAGCAAATATTTCAACGAATGATTTGGCAACTATCATTTACACTTCCGGCACAACGGGCGAGCCAAAGGGCGTCATGCTCACACATCAAAATTTCGTTTCTAATATTATCTCGATTTCACGTGGCCTCCCTATTAAAACTTCTGATAAATCTCTGTCCGTACTGCCGCTTTCGCACATCTTCGAGAGGACTGTTTTCTTCGTGCTGTGCGCAAATGGCGTTTCGATACACTTTTGTTCATCTTATGATCAACTGGCTTCGCAATTACAGGAAGTGCAGCCTACGATAATGACGGCCGTCCCTAGACTATTTGAACAGGTCTATCACAAGATCGTAAAAAAGGGACGCTCCGCGGGTGGGTATAAGACTCGTCTATTCAATTGGGCCCTCGAAATTGGCCAGCAATACTGGGCAGCGGTCGAAAGCGATACTCTCAACCACTCGCTTAAATTAAAACATCGGCTGGCCAGTCGGTTGGTTTTTTCAAAGTGGCGCACTGGCGTAGGCGGCAGCCTTCGTTTTTTTGTTTCTGGTGGAGCTCCACTCTCAAAAAAACTTTCATATGCCTTTTGGGCGGCAGGTATTCCGATTTTGCAGGGTTATGGTATGACCGAGGCCTGCATCGTCTCAGCAAACCGCCCGGATGACCACAAAATCGGTTCAATCGGAAAGCCTTTTGAGGGTATAGAGATGAAAATTTCCGAGTCAGACGGCGAGATTCTGGTCCGTGGACCTAACGTCATGCTCGGCTACTACAATAAGCCGGAAGAAACCAGGCTGGTATTGGATTCAGACGGGTTTTATCATACTGGCGATGTCGGGTATGTTGACGAAGATGGACATTTTTATATCACTGACCGTTTGAAAGATCTCTTTAAGCTATCAAATGGCAAGTATATTGCCCCTTTGCAAATCGAAAGCATCTTGAAACAGAGCCCGCTGGTTTCGCAGGCCGTTGTCGTAGGGTCTGGGCGTAAGCAGGTCGGCGCTTTGATCGTACCCGATTGGGAGTCACTCAAAGATTATTTGAAGGAAAACAAAATTTCCGCTGATAAATCGAAAGAGGAGCTTTGCCGCGATCAAAGCGTCATAAAGCTGTTACAACGCGAAGCAATAGAGATCACCCGCGAGCTAAGCGAGTACGAGCGCATTAAGCGCGTTTATTTGCTAGCCCGAGAATTTTCGATCGATAAAGGTGAAATGACGCCAACCCTGAAAATAAAACGCAGTGTAATTGACGAAAAGTACAAAGAGGCTATTGACGAAATCTGCGGGGATTGATGGCAAGCGTTGTAATTATTGAAATTACGATGTTTACTCCAATGCCTGTCTTGCTAAATTATACTTAATATTTTTAAGTGATGGTAAACCCTGTAGTATGATTGCACTTCCTGCCGCCTAGACAGCTCTTATGCTCTTTGTTTCACCCGGATTAATCTATTTATTGAAAACAATTTTCTCGAACTTGAGCTTGATCTTGTCAACTTTTTGATTTCCGCCGTTGACACTTAGCAGTGCTTCGGCCAATTCGAATAGATGCGGCGGCATCTCTGAAGCAGTGGTTTCTGCTTCTGATTCATCTTCCTGGGGATAACGGCTGTAGAAAGTTACTTCAGCGCTGCAAAACTCGCACGCTTGAAGATGGTTGCCGATAGTTCGTGCGGCTTTTCCAGCAATTCGGCCTGCCAGATAATTGAGCAAGTCCTGGGATGAGGGACACTGCTCGCTTTTGCGAAAGGTGGTCATTTCAATGTCAAAACTCTGTTTAAGCCTTTACTGCAAAATTTGCAGCAAATCAAAAATTTCAGAGCAAAAGTAAAAAAATTGTAGATAATACAATAATAATTATCTTCCAAATTCAATAAAAGCCGCAATAAACAGCCATTTCCATAAAACTATATCAAGGTAAAAACCCGATGTCGCCTTAGTTAAAAGATCAATGGCATATAAATTATTGTTAAGTCACAGCTTACCTACTATTAACTAAATCTTATGGATTCTGCCATTTTGACCGATTACTGATAAGAAAATAAAAAAATCTTGCTCGGTTTTTGGATTACTGCTACTATTATCACTGTTGGTAAACGCGGTGTTTACCTCAGTTTACCGTATCAAATATCAGCCCGCTCGGCTGAAATCTTTAAAGTTCACTCTTGATTCAAATTATGTTTTTGATTTATCTCGTCAATTGTCGGGATTTACTGGGCTTTTCTGCCCCTTAACAATGCTGCTGCAGGCTTGGCCGGTGGTAATCCGTTTTATACGAGAAACCAAGTTTTCTTAGCATTTCAGTCTGTTTATCATAATTTCTCAGTCAAACTGCTTTCTAGTTCCAAAAAATAGCTAACCTA
The DNA here is from genome assembly GCA_035573795.1 of Pyrinomonadaceae bacterium. Lineage (GTDB taxonomy): Bacteria > Acidobacteriota > Blastocatellia > Pyrinomonadales > Pyrinomonadaceae > OLB17. The sequence goes on from DATLZX010000332.1 coordinate 2,734, forward strand.
CATAGTTCACCCCTATTCGCCCCAAATTCCTCTTTATGAACCACACTGTTCCACAAAGTGTCCAATCACGCGGCCCCATTCAACGCCCGATCAGAGTCGGAAAGTGGATAGAAAGTCTGAAAGCCTCTGACGTCAATCAAATCTGGACTGAATTACATAGAATCGTTTCCTCTCATCCATTGGTAAGGGCTTCAAAACGTGCGGGTTTCCTTGTCGAAGAGGGCAGGTACAATGCCTATACCGACCTTACCCAGGAGCTTTTCGTTGCCCTATTGAGCAAAGAGCGTTTTCAGCATTATCTTGACAGCGGAATGACTGATTCGGAGGTCGAGGCTGAAATCAGTCAGATCGAGTTAACCAACATGCTCACCGCAGAACTCCGCAAAAGATATCCTGAATCCTACCGACTGGCTCGCCGTATATCTACCCTTGTTCAAACCAGCCCAAAATTCAAAAGATTCGATAATACCGAAAATCCTGAAATTCACAGAAGGCTTGCTGACCGCCTTTACGGAATTGCTAGCTGGCCAGCCGACAAGCCTCGGCGCGATCTGCAGGAAATGGAAGAAAGGGTTAAATCCGTATCTTTTCAAAACCGCGATACCAGAATGGTCGGCTGTACCGGAGATGCCCAGATTGTCATCAGCAATATCGAGCTCGAGAAATTGATTGTCCGCGTCTTTAAGGCGATTGACTCTCCTGTGGATATCCGCAGCCTACGCTCATTCGTTATGTCGAGGCTGCCAATAATGGACATTCATCTAGTTCCTGTCGGAACCTCGGCAGACGATGATGAAGAAAGAGTAAATTTTGAAATCCCCGATCATCGGGATACGCCCGAGCAGGACGTTCTGCGTCACGAAGCCGAGGATGCGGCTATTGCTGCAGTCGAAAATTTCATCGAAACCCTCCGCAAGTCCGTCCGCGGAAAACAAAAACAGTTCGATAGAATTCTTAATGTTTTGTGGTACTGTTATCTGATTAATGATGGCGGAACTCAGCTCGAGGTAGCTGAAATGCTTGGTGTATCAGATTCTTTGGTCTCTGACTACCGCAAACGCATTGAGACGGCCCTGCAGGATATAGCATTCGAGGGCGTAAATGAGGCTCGCCAGTTTGAGCGTGCCTTGAAAAAGACTGTCAGTGATTTGATC
>DATLZX010000333.1:0-4039 GCA_035573795.1 Pyrinomonadaceae bacterium
TTTGGAGAAGATGGTGGCCATGCGGGATGGAATGAAACTGCTTTTATCCAGGCAATAGACCCAAAATTGGTTCACCCCGAAAAATACAATGATGATCTTGCCACTGCTTATCCTCAGGCTGGAACTTGGTCTGCTGTTCCCTTTCCTTCCTCGATAGGGCTTTACCAACCAGGCCAAGGATACCCAAAGTTCGACCAGGCTAAAGCAGATCTCTACTACCGAAAGGTAACCGATAAAGTCGCTAACCTGATTATAGAAATCAGAAATAAATGGGATAAGGCTGGGCTTTGATCTCTTTTCCTGATTTGCACTCCGAAAAGGCTACAGCCTGGCTTTTGCCGGTGCAAGTCCTTTCGCCGGCTCTGGCATCATTTTTTTGCGGCTAACAATCAAGCCTTCTATTTTTCTATGAGATAAAGAAAATTGAAGGGTTTTGCGAAAATAATTTAACTTTTTCAGCGATGCCAGTAGTTTTTAATTTTCAGATCAAGCATTGGAAAAGCGCAATATTCTGCCTTTCTGCCTGAGCTGCGCAGCTTCATCACCATCGGAATCGCTGCATCGGCGTTTCTTGTATGCACTATGTATGTTGCGGCTTTATTTATCTCCGGCCGCCGTTCGAGCCATTTGACAACGGCCATACCGGTATTTTCTTCATCACCGTGATCATTCGATTCGTAATGGTGTGGTAAAAGATCATGGTCCAGAAAAATTGCATCAAAAATTTCCTTGCTTAAAATCTCTATTGCTTCCGATGGCGTCTGTGCTATTTCTATGGTATCTCCCTTGAATCTTTTTTGAAACCACCGGTGACGCCGGCCGTCATCATCTAATAAAAATACTTTTATTGGACTCCTCTCTATTTTAGGTTTTTTAAGCCCGAACCTTATCAGTAAATTCTCGAAAATCGCCATTTAAATGATTTCAACAGAGCCGCAAATTTAGACTACAGAATTTATTTACCAGTCTCAGTATATCAAATTAGTTTTATATGATTCGATTTTGATAAACAAACTTGCTAAATGATATCCCAGTGGTATAATTTCGTTTCTCTGAAAAATTATTTTCTGCTTTCATTTGAATTTTTTATGCCGCAAACCATGGCATTTTCTTTTCTTCTGTCAGAATTATTTTTTCGATGATAGATTTAGGTATAAAGTATAAATTATGAGATTAACAGCCGAATAGATTTAAAAAATTTCTTTACAGTTAAATCTCTCAGACTCAGCTGCAGCTCATTTGCTAGATGGAAAACTTCAATGGCAACTGAAAATAAACGTAAAACGAATCTAAAATCAGTAAGTTCGTTTATAGACGATAATTATTCTGAAACTGAAGCTCAAGAGCAGCAGTGCCCTAATTGCCTGGGTACAGGCTTTGAGGTAATACCAGGGCAAGGTGCCCGCCTCTGCCAATGCAGAAATTCCAACCTACACGAAAAGCTTCTAATCAGGATGCGGCTTCCTCGCCGATACGCAGATTGCCATTTTCACAACTACAAGCCACAGAATCCCACTCAGGCTGCTGCTCTACGCTTGGCTACGCGCCTTGCAATGGAGTATCCGGCCGTAGATAAAGGGTTGCTTTTTACCGGCAGCGTAGGGGTAGGAAAAACTCACCTTGCTGTCTCGATACTGAAAAGCCTCACAGAAAGAGGCTTCTCTTGCCTTTTTTATGAATTCGGATCCTTGCTTAAAGAAATCCAAGACTCCTATAACGCCAATACAAAGACCTCTGAGCTGAATGTTTTGGCTCCTGTACTGAATTCTGAAATACTTGTCCTCGACGAACTCGGAGCTTCTAAGCCTACCGACTGGGTCAGAGATACAATGGCGCACATAATTAATACAAGATACAACGATCGGCGGCTGACTATTTTCACCACAAACTATCCGGATGAACGCGTCAGTGACCGCGAAGAAACTCTCGAGGATCGTATCGGCGTCCGCCTGCGATCCCGTTTGTATGAAATGTGTAAAACCATTGTTATGACAGGTAGGGATTACCGTAGAAGCCTTGAAAATATTTGACTCAGTCAAAAGTTTTCTAGAGGTTAACAGCTTAAATGAAAGCTTAGCTATCCATTCAACCAGTCACGATAAATGAAAATTTATTAGCCGGTAATCACACTCCGTCTGAGCTTATTCTTTATTTAAATAATTCTTTTAGTGAGGCTGCCTGGCAGCTTGCGGCTTGAATTTCAACCATAACCTGAAAAGCAAGAGGCTTCCAATGACAACTGCGAAGACAAGTGGGTAAAAAATATCGCTTTTGACTATCATCCAGAAATGAATCACCCCAAGCAATGCAGCGGCATAAGTCAGCCGATGAAGCCTTGCCCAATTTTTACCGCCTAACCTTTTGATCCAGCCGTTTGTTGACGTAATTGCAAGAGGGACCAGAATAAGAAAAGCCGTCATTCCAAGAGCGATAAATGGCCTTTGTTTAACGTCTTCGATTACTGAGACCAGACTGCCGCTTCTGTCAAAAACCGTATAGGTAATCAAATGAAGAAAAGCATAAAAAAATGAAAAAAGCCCAAGCAGCCTGCGATATTTGATCAGGCTATTATTGTGTGTAAGCCTCCGCAACGGCGTTATTGCGAGGGTTGCACCCAGCATTATCAATGCCATTACGCCAGTTGCACGTAGAAAAAACTCTACCGGATTCGCTCCCAGCCGGCCCCTTTGCAAATCAATCGCCATTAAAAATAGCGGCACCAGGGCATTTGCTGTTATGACAATTTTGTAAAACCTTACTTCATTCATCTTTATAAGCATTTAGCAAAATACACCGGTAAACCGTTTGGACTTGGACTATGAGCCGATTCCAAAAAGCTGCCTAAAGTTTATTTCCATAATTGCCGCATCAAAGAAGGTTAATCACTTCGTACTCAAAAGTATTTTTTTAAATCCATATCTTTGTAAAGTGACGCCACTTCTTCCGCGTAACCGTTAAACAAAAGCGTCGGCCGCATTTTCAGCTCTCCGATTCTTCTCTCTTTGGCCTGCGACCATCTAGGATGCGGAACGTCCGGATTAACATTTGAATAAAAACCATATTCGTCAGGGGCTGCGATGTTCCAGGTTGTAGGTGGCTCATCAGCAGTCAAGGTGATTTTTACAACTGATTTGATACTCTTGAAACCGTATTTCCATGGCACTACAAGCCTGATTGGAGCTCCGTTTTGATTCGGCATTGGCTTGCCATAGATGCCAGTTGCGAGGATTGTCAGGTCATGGTAAGCCTCGTCAATACGAAGCCCCTCCACGTATGGAAAATCAATCCCAGCCGCAAATGAGCTTTGCATTTCATTTTTTTTCGGAAGGTTTAAATCTTTTTGACTTTCCGCTTGAGGATAATAGCTTTCAAATGCAACGTATTTTGTAGAGCTCAATGGTTCAACCGCCTCAAGCAGCTTTCTAAGAGGAAAGCCTACCCAGGGTATTACCATTGACCAGGCCTCCACGCATCTGAAGCGATAAATCCTTTCCTCTTGCTCAAACTTCATTAGATCGTCCAGATCAAAAACCTTTGGCTTGCCAGCCAGCCCGCCCACTTCTACACACCATGGCCTTGTAACATAATTTGCTGCAGCATAGGCAACTTCACTTTTTGTGGTAGAAAATTCGTAATAATTGTTGTAGTTTGTGATATCTTCAAAAGGTGTCAGGGCTTCATTCTCTGGCAGGCTGTAATTACTTTTCTTTGTCTGGATCTTAGTCGTTTCATTGACTGCTACATTGGTCTGCTCGACTGGCGGAGGGTTGAAATATCTGTATATCGCCCCTGAAGCAAACAGCGACCCTGCAAAAATGCCCGCCTTGATAAAATTTCGCCTGTTTAGATAAAGATTTTCTGGCGTTACATCATTTTCCTTGAGTTTTGCTTTGTCCTGCACTTCTTTAGCCTTTTTTGATTTTTAATATTTGGCCGACTTATTATCTGTTACTGAAATTTTAGAGCTTTTTAACAAATAACCGGGAGCTACACTTTATTTCTAATTTAAATCTAAAAATCTGATTTATGAAAGATAAAC
>DATLZX010000334.1:0-2729 GCA_035573795.1 Pyrinomonadaceae bacterium
GGCTTTTTGAAATGTTTACGGAAAATACTGTGGATAAAATCAAGGCTGCGATGTAAAGAACCAGGGGCTTATAAAATTCATGAAGTTTTCGCCCTGATCGGAAAAAAATTATCAGAGCTAAAATTAAAAGAAATATGAAAATGAAATCGGAAGGAGCTGCCCTTAGCCCGGCTATCGTGACTGAGGGGCGCGCCGAGGCGACAGAAGCAAAAAATGCCAAAAGAAGAAAAACCCTTACTCTTTGTAAGCGGTTCATTGAAAGGCCGAATAAACTCAAAAAATGTTTCGGTTAATCAAAAACACCGTTAAACAAATTGCTGATAGCCTGATTCAAAATATCGAAAAAATCACAAGGTCTTGGTTACTTTTGTTAGCGATCGAGGTGAATCAGGGTTTAAGCCTTTGGCCTCAGCCAGATAAGCTGCAAAAAGCTGTGCAGGAACAGCAAAGGGAATAGGCGTATATAATTCTTCGATTTCAAATGGCAGCCTGATTGCTAAAGAAGATTGACTGCAGATAGCCCCATCATTACTGATTACAAGAGTGTAGGCATTTAGCTCTCGTAGTCTGGCAATAAGCTGATTGTCAATAACAGACGTTGCCCCCCTTGGAGCAAAAAGGATAACCGGAAACCTTCTTTCGATGATTGCAAGCGGTCCATGGAGAAAGTCTGCACTCGAGAACCTTTCAGCTACGACATAGCAGGTTTCCATAAGCTTAAGCCCTAGCTCGAAAGCATTTCCATAGTTCAGGCCTCTGCCCAAAACTACGCAATTTTCCATCAGAACGAACCGCTCTGCAATTTGCCTTACTTCCGAGGCAAGGCTTAGGCTCAAAGAGCAAAGTTCAGGTATTTTATTTAAAGTGATTCTTGAATTTCCGATTGCTGAAGCCAGAAGATAGAATTGGAGCATTTGCCCTGTGTAAGTTTTTGTTGCAGCAACCGATTTTTCCTTTCCTGCATGGATAAGAAGCGTTTCAGAGGCAATTTTGGCCATTGTTGAGCCGGCTTCGTTCGTTATACCTATTGTAAATGCTCCGGCCTTTCCCGCTTCTTCAAGTACAAGGTTAATATCGTCGCCTTCACCGGATTGCGAAACTCCGATAACTAAAGCATTTTTTAACCTAAGGCGAGCATTATAAAGAGTGAATACTGAAGGGGCAGAAAGTGAAACAGGAATACCTGTTGAAATTTCCAGAAGATATCGGCCAAAAAGCGATGCATTATCCGAACTCCCTCTGGCAACCAGAATGATTAGGTCAATTTCGCTTCTGCGTATATAGTCACCGATTTTTATAGCCTTGTCATATTCTTTCTTTAATGTTTCTTCCAGAACCGTAGGCTGCTGATGTATTTCTTCAAGCATTAACGACATAAGTTATTTTCCGAAATCTTAAATGTAACAGATAAAACCGACTGACTTTTAGGCCACTCTGTAGCGAATGACTCTTTTACCCAATCTGCAGGATATTTCATAGGAAATTGTATTTACTGCCCTTGCCATATCCTCGATATAAATCTTTTCATTACCCTGTTCACCAATTATTACGACTTCATCGCCTTCTTTAGCTTCAGGTATATTGCTCAAGTCCAAAGTTGTCCAGTCCATGGAAATTCTTCCCACTATTGGGGATTTTTTTCCTTTAACTAAAACATACCAATTATTGGAGAGACCTCTGTCCAGGCCATCATTGTACCCGATTGGAATAGTGGCTATCCGCATATCCTTGGTAGAAGTAAAAGTCCTGGAATAGCCAACAGTTTCGCCGGCGGAGATGTTTTTGATCAACTCAATGCGCGTTTTCAGGCTAAGAACTTCTTTAGTTTGGGGCTCATCAACATTTATCGGTAAAACGTCCTTTCTGAAACCATAGAGTAGGCCGCCGATACGGGATAGATTTGTTAAATTGGAATGATGGGTTATTGCACCGGGCGAATTTTCAATATGCAGGTATTCGATTGGATGGCCGTCCGAAAGAAAGATGTCTCTGGCTTTTAGCAATTTTTCGAGCTGGTTTTTGGTAAATGCGGTTTCGTCTGAAGAATCTGCAGCCGCATAGTGCGACATGATTCCTTTAACGACAATTCCTTTGGATTCACTTAGGAACTTAGAGAAGGCCGTAACCTCATTAAATGGAATTCCGACCCGGTTCATTCCTGTTTCAATCTCTGCATGGACTTCCAAATTGATTCCGCGGGATCTGGCAAATTCATCCAACCTTTTGACCTGCTCTGGGGTAAATATTACAGGTATTAGGTTATACTTGGCGAAAAGGTCCTCTTCACCCGCCCGGCAGCTTCCAAATACAAGGATGTTTCCGGTAATGTTTAATTGCCGAATTTCCACCGCTTCCTGTGCATTTGCAACTGCAAACCACCTTACGCCAGAGTTGGCGAGCGCAGGCGCACAAATATCAACTCCAAGACCGTAAGCATTCGCTTTAACTACCGCAACTATTTCAGATCCATGTCCTAAGAACTGCTTGATAGAATTAAGGTTATAGCTCAGGTTGGCAGTGTTTATTTCAGCCCATGCCGGCGATAGGTTGAGATTTTCAGTGATGTTCATCAAAGAGTTAAGCAATTTCTTGAATTGTTGGAGCTGCAACAGTTAACACAAAAGATTAAATAAATAAGCACTTTAAGTAAAACATCAGGTTTTTCAAGTAAAGCTTCAAAGCGGAATGTTTCCATGCTTTTTGGGCGGGTTTTGATCGCGCTTATTTTC
>DATLZX010000335.1:0-5945 GCA_035573795.1 Pyrinomonadaceae bacterium
AGGGCGGGCGACCTTTCGAGTACTTTAAATCTGGTCAGAGAGGGTTTCCCGTTTTCAGATACAATCCACATTTTTTTAGCGGCATCCCGAATTATCGGAAAACGGAACTCGCCCTCTTCTGCTTCAATAGTCCCATCAACCACTGCAAGGTATTTTTTTATAACCTTTCTTTGCTGAAACTGAAGCGAGAGCTTACGGTGAGCCCTTTTTGTCTTTGCAATTAACAAAACTCCTGAGGTATCAAGGTCAAGCCGATGCACCAGGCCGGGGCGTTTGTAGGATTTAAGCTCGGCATCATCGTCGAGGGAAATCGTATGAAAGTTTTCAAGGCCGATTTTTTCTGATGACGGCATTGCCGACCGGTGATTTGCGATTCTGCCCGAGCTGAAAAATTGATTTTCGCAAAAAAGATCGCGGTTTATGTGATAGTAAACTGTTTCAAGCAAAGTGCCGGTTTTGTCCCTGTGCGAGGGATGGACGAGCACTCCCGAGGGTTTGTTGATAACCAATATCTCGTGATCTTCGTAAATGGGTTTTATCTTGCCTTTTTTCGGGAAGATAAAGGACGCAGTTGCATGATCGGAGTAAAATTCGATGAAGTCATTTTGCCTGACAGGGGTTCCGCGGTTTGCAGGCCATCCGTTTACCTCGCAGCCAAATTCCCTGATGGCTTTTCTGATTTGCGAACGCGTGAAATGAGGCAGCCTGTCAAAAAGGAAATCTTCGAGCCTCTTTCGCCCCGGAAACCCTTTAGCCACGATCTCGATTTTTATCATCCCGGAATGATTTCCAGAGTAATTTTCGGGAAAGATTGGCATAATTTCGGTTGATTTAGAGTCTCGTGCGGCCTGGTTTGAAAGCATTCGTTTTAATTTGAGGTATTAATATTAAAGTGTAAGAGGAAAGTATAAGTGTAAATCACTTTTTTAAAGCCTTCAATTATTTATCTTAAGAAATCATTAGATTTAAAGCTGAGCTCTATCGTAAACTAGCAATCCGGCAGAATATTCTAAAACTACAAAATTGTAATTCTTTTACTGTTGCACTACAATTTTGAAATAATCTGTCTTTATTGTATTTTATTGAATTTTACGGCAAATTTGTTTATCCGCATTCTTCAAAAAAATTTCATCAAGAGTATTTTAATCCTTGCTGACGAGTTATCTTAATATTCTGGAACAATTTGCAGGCCTCCTTGCAGAGTCGGATGACCCGCGGGGCGGAATCCGTTCGGCAATCAGATACCTTGACGAAAGCCTGGGCGCCGGCTTTGCTGCACTCATACTTCCCGATACGGACAGCTCTGACCTCAGGCTCGCAGAAGCTTCGGGATTATCTGCGGCGGAATTTCGCAGCCTGGACAAAAATGCGGGAAATGATTCGATATTGAAGGTCTTGGATTCTAAGAGCAGCTGCTTGTTGACAGATGGCAATCTGGAGCAGTTGTTCCCGCCCTCGCAAAAAATGCCCGCAAATGCAGTTTTGGCAGTCCCATCCCTGGCCGGCAACGTAGCCTTAGGCGTTCTGCTTTTTGGCAAGGATTCGGTTGATTACTTCTCGTCTGAAATACAGAAGCTGCTTTCAATCTGCGGCTCGCTGATAGCCCAGTCATTGCGTGTAGAGCGTTCGATCCGAGGCGAAAGAGAGAGGCTCAGGGCGGAAAACCTTTTGCTCAAACAAGAATTGAAAGAAAAATATGATTTTTCACAATTGGTGGGAAAATCATCGGCCATGAAGCTAGTTTTTGAGCAGGTTACGCAGGTTGCAAAGTCGAATGCGACCGTTTTGCTGAGAGGCGAGAGCGGAACCGGCAAAGAGCTTGTTGCAAGCGCTATCCATTACAACAGCCTCAGGGCAAAAGGGCCTTTTGTGAGGGTAAATTGTGCAGCGCTGCCTGAATCTTTGATCGAATCAGAGTTATTCGGCCATGAAAAAGGTGCTTTCACGGGCGCAGACAGGATGCGACGAGGCCGCATAGAATCCGCTGACGGCGGAACGCTTTTTCTGGACGAGGTCGGAGATATTCCGCTTTCTACTCAAGTAAAGCTGCTCAGGGTTTTGCAGGAGAGAGAGTTCGAAAGAGTCGGCAGCAGCCAGACGCTCCGCGCAAACTTTCGCCTTATTGCAGCAACAAACAAGGACCTGGAAAATGCAATCAGCCAGGGACATTTTCGTGAGGATTTATACTACAGGCTAAATGTTTTTACGATCTTCCTGCCTCCTTTAAGAGAGCGACGGTCTGACATCCTTTTGCTAGCCGAGCATTTCATCGAAAAATACGAACGCGAGTACAACAAACGGATTCGCAGAATTTCTACTCCCGCAATTGATATGCTGATGAGCTACCACTTTCCGGGAAATGTCCGCGAGCTGGAAAATGCTATTGAACGGGCAGTTATCGCATGCGATACCAACGTTATCCACAGCCACCACTTGCCGCCAACCCTGCAGACTGCTGAAGTTTCCGGGACGGTTACGGACGTAACGCTTTCATCTGCGGTTGCCTCGTATGAAAAAGGTATAATTCAGGATGCACTTAAAAGCTCCGGCGGAAACGTTGCAAAAGCAGCCAGAAGCTTGAGCACGACTGAAAGAATTCTCGGCTACAAGATCAGAAAGTACGCCATTGACCCCAGGCGATTTAGAAAATGAAAGTGCCTGAGCATTTCCTGAGTCAGCTGCCAGATGCGGCATCCGCGCTGAAATTCGCTTCGCGCCTTGAAGAAGTATCTGCGTCAACAGCTCGCAGACTGCAACAAAATGAAAGTCTTATGTTTGAAACTCTTGCCCTGGCTTCATATAGCCCCTGGCTGGCTGCCAGCCTGATTTCGGATCCGTCACAGATAAATTGGCTTGGCCGGACAAGAGAGATGAAATTCGAAAGGAACAAGGAAGAACTACTTGAGTCTTTGGCAAGATTCACACTCACCAATTCAAACCTCAAACCACAGCTTGTACTTTCAAGATTCAAGCGACGCGAATATATCAGAATATTTCTCGATGATGTTCTGGGGCGGCAAACAATTGCAGAAACTACTGCGGCGCTATCAGAACTGGCCGACGCGATACTTGAAAATGCTCTCAGGACAGCTTTTGAGGAAACAGCCAAGCGTTTCGGAAATCCCCAGGAATTCGATCAAAAGGGCAGGATACTCCGTTCAGAAGTATGCATTGTGAGCATAGGCAAGCTAGGCTCTAAAGAGCTTAATTACGCTTCAGACATTGACCTGATATTTATCTATTCAGCCGACGGGAAAACAGATTCCCGAGGACACAGCTCGAGCATTACCAATCGTGAGTTTTTTATCAAATTGGCCGAGAAAACATCTGAGCTGGTCGGCAAGGCTTCTGAGGAAGTGCCGGCTTATCGCGTTGATTTACGGCTAAGGCCATTTGGACGTATCGGGGCGTTGGCCGTCAGCGTTGATGAGGCAATCAGGTATTACAGGGATTCTGCAAGAATCTGGGAGCTTCAGGCCTTGATCCGATCCCGGGCTTCGGCCGGCAGCAGTAAATTATATCGAAAGGTATTTGAATCAATCCGCAACACGATCTATTCGAAAAACCGCTCATTCGAGGAAATAGCCGACGCAGTGCTTACAACCAAAGACCTGCTTGGCAGCCGCCTCAGAAAAAGGCTGCAATCCGAAGACAGTTTTGATGTAAAACTAAGCCCGGGCGGAATACGCGATATAGAATTTATTACCCAGGCGCTGCAATTGGCATTTGGAGGAGAGGACGCTTGGCTTCGTACGGGACATACGCTGATTGCTCTTGCGAGGCTCTCAGAGCGAGGCCTAATTTCTTCCCATGAGCATTCGAAGCTGTCATCGGCATATGCTTTTTTGCGAAAGTGCGAGCATTTACTGCAAATGGAGCATGGGCTACAAGTGCATAGAATACCGAAAGATGACGCAGCCTTGGAACTGCTTGCCCGAAAGCTGAGATTAAACAGCAGGAAAAAGTTCAAAGAGAAACTGCAGGAGCATTGCAATAATGTTAGAGGCATATTCGATAGCACGTTCAAGACAGCTGCCGAAACTTCAAAAAAACGCACTGATTATGCGAAAGAGGAAAAAACGGTTAAGCCATCTGCAGAAAAAGAAGGGACTTTTTATCTGAAATATTCAGTAAACCAGACGGGCAGAGCGCGGCTGCTATATAAACCAGTTACAAAAGAAATTGACAGTAGCCAGGCGATTGAAAGCAAAAACCATTCGATAATTACTCCGCGGCTGTTAGAACTTTTAGGAAACCAGCTATCTGAAAACCTGCCGGAATTGCAGGGTTTTTCGACAGAATACGATCTGAAAGAAATCCAGCAAACCGAGAAAAATATTGCAATAACGGAAGATACAACCGCCAGCAGCGACAATGAAATCACAAAAAAACTAGAAGATTTCAATGATCTCAGGAATGCTCTCGATACTGAGACTTATACTGAGCGGCTTGCCGGATTGCGCGCAGCCTGGCGGCAAAAGATGCTGGAAATCATTAAAGCGGATCTTCTTGAAAAGATTTCATTTGAACAAACGCGCCGGATACTTTCCCGCTTGGCAAATGAAAGCATACGGATTGCTTATGAAATCTCTTATCAGGAAACGAAAAAACGCTTTAACTACAAGGCTGATAATTCAAATGGGCTACTGGTTTTGGCTCTGGGCAGATTTGCCAGCCGCGGGCTTGATTATGATTCTGATCTGGATCTGGTCTTCATGACTGACGACGAGCAAAGTCTTGAAATGACGAACAGGTGGGCAGAAATTTTTGTAAACGTCCTGTCTGCAGTAACTCGTGAAGGAAGCCTGTATCGCGTAGATACCAGATTGAGGCCATATGGGCAATCAGGCCCATTGGTAGTTTCAGTTACAGGCTTTCAGAATTACCTCAAAAATGAAGCAGCGGTCTGGGAGCTGCTTGCTTATGTAAAGCTGAGGGGAATTGCAGGCAAGGATATTGAGTCTGCCGCTTCCAGTCTCAAATCAATCATTCACGCAAAAGGCAAATCATTGCATAGAGATGAGATAAGGGAAAAAGCTCTCAGAATCCGTGCCGAACTGGCGGCTCGGGGACGCCCCCGCGGAAGGGATTTGCCCGATTTCAAATACTCTGAAGGCGGGATGCTTGACTGCTATTTTGCTGCGAGATATTTGCAGCTTCTAGAAGGACTCGAAGACGATCCAAAAGGAACATCTACAGCAGAAACGCTCAGGCTGCTGGCCGGGAGAATTACGGGCCTGAGCCAAACACTTCTTTCGATGGAAAAAGAATATCTTTTTTTAAGCCGGCTGGATCATGAGCTAAGGCTTTACTCATCCCGCAATGCAAGGCTTCCCATCGGAAACCAACCGGCTATGAGATTCCTTTGCGGCCGGCTCGGATTCGAATCTACAGATGAATTGATTGCCTCTACAACCCTGTCTCAAATGAAAATAAGGGAATACTTCAATCAAATTTTTAGTGTAAAATGAACTCTTCGGAAAGATTTTTTTTCGGATGAGAGCATTGCCTTCCAAATTAAAAGACCTACTGAAGTACCCGGCTGCTTTAACACTCCTTTTTTTTGTTGCGATTGAGATAAATGCCCAGTCCAGAAGGATTAAGGGATACTCCGAAATCACTCTTAACGGCGCTGTACCCAGCCGCAATGAGGAGCCGTCAGAGGCCGACGAAATCAGGATTGATACAGAGCTGGTCTTGATCCCTCTCAGAATCAGGGCACAGAAAGGATTGCTTGACAGTCCGCTAACCATTGAAGACTTTACAGTTTTTGAAAACTCTGTCCCACAGAAACTAGCCTATTTCACGGGAACAGACAGCCCTTTTTCCCTGATTTTGTTGATTGATACAAGCTATTCGACGGTTTTCAAAGCAAGCCAGATCAAGGAGGCGGCAGGAAGATTTATTGACCTTCTTGGTCCGCAGGATCAGGTGGCAATTGTTGC
>DATLZX010000336.1:0-2688 GCA_035573795.1 Pyrinomonadaceae bacterium
AGCTCGTAAATATGATTTAATTAAACAAGAATGTCAATATAAAAATAAGCAGGTATTTCGATTATGAAACTTGTAATTGCAACTGACGGCTCTGAATACAGCTTTGCGGCTGCCAAGGAGCTCTGTAGGCTTTTTGGCGAAAGAAAGGATCTGGAGATCAGGGTGGTATCTGTTTATGAGGAAGAGTATGCCATCGCCGCCGAGCCATTCGCCATTTCTCCTGACCTTTATAAGGAGATTGCCGAAGCTTCGGAAAATCAGGCAAGGAAGAATTGCGAGACTACTGAGGAATTTCTGAAAAAAGAGCTGGCCGAAGTAAATGCTCAGATTGAATCGGCCGTACTCAAAGGTTCGCCTGAGCGCGAAATAGTGGAGTTTGCCAAATCTTGGGGCGCTGATCTTATAGTTGTAGGTTCTCATGGACGCGGTTTTTGGGGAAGATTGCTCGGCTCGGTCTCAGATGGCGTAACCCATCACTCAACTTGCTCGGTTTTGGTGGTAAAAACTTCGGCGGAATGATTTTTTCAATTAAAGAACGATTTTTGTTTTTGCGATTTTTGTTACTGCCTGAATCTGTTTGTATATTTTCAGGCTTTTCTTTCATGGGCTTTTCACGAAATTTTAAGTTTTCTTACAAAAATCAGAAACAGTCTTTGCATAATCAAAAACTTTTTGTAAAACCGCTTTTAAGCCGGTAAAGTTTTGCCACAAAATAAGCTTTTGCCAGCAATAATTGAATATGCTAAATTTTCGAACTGAATAAAAGTTCATTCTGTTTCTGCCGTAAAATTCGCTTTTACAACCGTTGTTGGCTGGCTTTTGCCATGGGCCGACTATCAAAATCAGGTCATTTCCAAGCACTATTTTGTAGCTCCTGTATTTGATAATCATGAATAATGCTGATTAAATTAACTGGAATTTGCCGAATTAATAATTTTGACTGACTCATAAAATTTTGCCTAACTCATAGTTTTGTCTAACTGATAATTTTGCCGAATCTATAACAATGTTCGTTGGCACGGAATGGTTGATCGAGGCTGAAGGTTGCAAGGCTGAAATTCTTGCAAATAACGAAACTATCGAACGAATCCTCGAGGATGTCATTCACGATCTCGGGCTCAAGCCATTAAACCGCTTTTGGCATTCATTCATTTCTCCGCCGGGAATTACCGGCCTGATCGCTCTTACTGAATCACACCTTGCCTGCCATACTTACCCTGAGCTTGGAATCGCCACTTTCAATCTTTTTTGCTGTCGCGAACGGCCTGATTGGCCCTGGGAACAAGAGCTGAAAAAACGCTTGCTGGCAAGCGAAGTCAAAATTTCAAAAATACAACGCGGCGAGTCAGCCGGTAAATCAGCAGCTTTTGCCGAATCGAGCCAGAATCAATTTACTGGAGGCATCGGTGAATGAGTGTTTTGGCTGCAAACTGCCCCTCATGCGGCGCACCTGTAGAATTTCGCTCCGGTTCGAGTATCGTACTTATCTGTCCCTATTGCAGGTCTGCCCTGGCAAGGACTGACCGCGGGCTTGCTGACCTTGGCAAATGCGCTGAAGTTGTACAAAGTGAATCCCCGCTCAAGGTTGGACTTCGCGGCAGCTTTCAAGGCATTAATTTCGAACTTACAGGCCGTGCGCAGCTCAAGCATAGTTTGGGCGGATTTTGGGATGAATGGTATGCCACATTCTCGAACGGTTGGGTGGGCTGGCTTGCCGAGGCTCAGGGGAGATTTTACCTAACTTTTTACCGCCCGCTTAATGAGGGGGAATTCATCCCTGACTGGGAAAACCTTCTGCCAGGCAGCGTGATTGGCAGTATTAAAACAAACACACCTTTGATGGTGCAGGAAGTAGGCAAGGCCGAAACCTTTGCTGCCGAGGGTGAGATTCCTTATAAACTCATCCCGGGTGAAGAGGTCAGGTTTGCCGACCTTGCCGGCAAAGACGGTGTTTTTGCAACGATTGATTATTCATTCGAGACACCAAGATTATTTCTCGGCAAGCAGGTAAGCCTCGAAGAAATCGGCCTTTCCGAAGCCGCTCCGCAGAAAAGGGAAGCCAGAAGGGTTTCGGCGGTTTCAATGGGTTGCCCGAATTGCGGGGGGCCGCTCGATTTTAAGGCCCCGGATCAGTCAGAACGCGTTACCTGCCCAAACTGCAAATCCCTTCTTGACGTAAATCAGGGAAACCTGCGTTATCTGAAATCATTGAGCCCTCCGCCGTCAACTCCTGAGTTTTGTCTGCCGATTGGGGCCGAAGGAATTTTCGGTAATGAGAAATACCGAATCCTTGGCCGTATGATGCGGAGCGTTACATTCGATATTAAATACTTTTGGTATGAATATCTGCTTTATAATCCGAAAATAGGCTTTCGCTGGCTGGTTCATTCCGATAATCACTGGAGCTTTGTCGAGCCTGTAAATCCCGCAGATGTAACTTTACCTCACGATAATCCATTAGGCAGCATTTTGCAGAATCAAAACTTAGCCTCTGCTGTGGTAACTGCGTTGCCAGTAACTGTCAAGGGACAGAAATGCAACTATCGCGGTAAGGATTTCGTGGTCTTTCAGGATGCTACGGCAACCGTGGAATGGGTAGAAGGCGAATTTTATTGGAAGGTAGAGCAGGGAGAAAAAGTAAGGGCAATTGATTATATCGCTCCGCCGCAAATGCTCTCGCAGGAAATA
>DATLZX010000337.1:0-2602 GCA_035573795.1 Pyrinomonadaceae bacterium
TTTATAAAGTAGCCTTTGCAGGCCGCACAGTTTATTGGATTGATAAGGCATTGTGAGAAAAAGCACTTATTGAAAATAGGCCTTAAGTTGAAATTACGGATAATCGAAAAGGTTTTGGGAATAAGTTTTGCAGTCAATTAAATATGCACAGTTAATGATTGAATGATGAAATCCGGAACAGACCTCAGGAATTATTCGAATGTTTGATTTTAACCTGAGAGAAAAAAAATGAAACAAAACTACTGGCTGACAAGTAATTAAACTTAATGTTCTTAATTTGTTACCCAAAATTTTGGATTTGGGCAAGTGAGGAAAAATTTTATGACAGAAATTAAAGCAATACCAACGGGTTATGAGGGAGCTATGCCCTATTTGATCTGCAAAAATGCAGAGCAGGCAATTGATTTTTACAAAAGAGCTTTTGGTGCAGAGGAGATTCTGCGTATTGGCAGCCCCGGCATGGTAGGGCATGCCGAGATGAGGATAGGCAAAGCGCTGTTTATGCTGGCTGACGAATTTCCGCCAAATGCACTCTCACCTGAAACTGTCGGCGGTACGCCAGTAAGTATCTATATCTATGTTGACGATGTTGACCAATTCACTGAGCGTGCAGTGGCAGAAGGTTTGGAGGTTATACGGCCCGTCGCTGACCAGTTTTACGGAGACCGCTCGGGATTTTTCAGGGACCCATTCGGCCATCAATGGGGATTTGCCACACATAAGGAAGACCTGACTGCTGAGGAGCTAAACGAAAGAGCCAAGACAGCGCATAGTTGAGAAAAATCAGACAAGCAGGCTGTTGCTGCCCGAGAATTATTGCCTAAATTTTTATTTAAGAATGAGGCTGATGCTCCTCGAGTTCAGATATTTTTTCAACACGCCTGAGGTGGCGGCCGCCCTCGAAGGTTGATTCCAAAAAGGCGCGGACGATCTTGTCGCTGGTTTCGGGGTCTGTAAAACGTCCTGCAATCGAAAGCACGTTGGCGTCGTTATGCTGGCGGGCTAGCCTTGCAATTTCCGGATTCCAGGCGACAGCAGCCCTGATGCCGGGAACTTTATTAGCAGCGATTGCCATTCCTGTGCCTGATCCGCACACAAGGATTCCCTTGTCAAAATTGCCGTTGGCTACGGCTTCAGCGACCCTGCCGGCATAGTCCGGATAATCAACAGATTCTGCGGAATCAGTCCCGAAATCTTGATATTCGATGCCAAGCTCTTCAAGGGTTTTCTTTATTCGCTCCTTTTCATCAAAGCCGGCATGATCTGCTCCGAGTGCAACTTTCATTTCTTTATTAGCCTCGCTCAAAATGCACAAGTTTTTGTCTGATTGATTTTATTC
Source organism: Pyrinomonadaceae bacterium (assembly GCA_035573795.1). GTDB lineage: Bacteria > Acidobacteriota > Blastocatellia > Pyrinomonadales > Pyrinomonadaceae > OLB17. The sequence goes on from DATLZX010000337.1 coordinate 1,340, forward strand.
TATCAAATACTGGGAAAGTTGTAGAGAATTCGAGTTTTTTTGTATGAAATCTGTCGGAAAACAAGTTTTGTCAGAGCCCGAGGCTTAATTAGTTAGCGAAGGGCAAAATTTTATTTTATTGAACATGTTTTTCAATTTTCATGGAGATTAAACAACTGTTTTCGTGCAAATTAACCAGCTGTTGAAGAAAAAAAGATTTTGTCAGAGTTAAATCTTGAGAATATAATCGCCAAAGATGAAGTTGCTTTGCAAAATCCGCCCATTGACTATTGCCATGCTTTTACTGCTTGTACTTGCTTCAAGCAGCAGTGGGCAGGAATGGCTTCCTGAGCTGGTCAAGAGGATAAAGCCTTCTGCTGTGGCACTTGAGGCGTTCGATAATCGGGGAAATGTTCTGTCAAGAGGGAGTGGTTTTTTTGTTGCTGCGGACAGGATAGTAACTAACCGACACGTTATCGAGGGAGCAAGCCGCATCGAGATACAGCTTCTGGATGGCAGCCGGTTTATCGTCAAAGGCGTACTTGCCGTTGACGGCGAGGGCGATCTTGCCTTGCTGCAAGTGGAGGTGCCAAAAAGCAAGGCAGCAGTCCTGCAAATCGGACGAACATCTCCGCAGGAGGGCGAGTCTGTCGTTGTAATCGGAAATCCTTTTGGTTTGCAGGGAAGCGTTTCAAACGGGATCGTTTCGGCAGTAAGAGAGATTTCAGGTTACGGGCGGATCATTCAGATAACAGCTCCGATAAGCCCTGGTTCGTCGGGCTCGCCTGTAGTAAATATGCTAGGGCAGGTAATTGGCGTTGCAACGCTTCAGGCATCGGAGGGAGAAAACCTTAATTTTGCAGTTCCGGCAGAGCGGATTTTGCAAATGAAGGTTACGGGCGTTCAGTCGTTGGCAAACCTTTCGTCAGATACGCAAAAGAACAAGCGTTCGGCTGCCGAGCGTTTTTATTCCCAGGGCGTAGCCCAGATGTCTTTGGACGATTACGCAAAAGCCGTAACGTACTTTGAGAAGGCTTTAGCACTAGACCAAAATTATGCCGAAGCCTGGTATCAGGCCGGCTACTGCTATGGCTCGCTGGGCAAATTTACAGAGGCTCTGCAGGCATCAAAGCAGGCGGCCAGGCTCAGGCCGGACTGGCCAGAAACATTCGCAAACATCGGCGCTGCGAGTTTCGCTCTCGGGCTGTATAAAGAGGCTGCTGAGGCCTATCGCACCGGGATAAGACTAGATGAAAATAATCCCGATTTGCAGTTCGGCTACGG
>DATLZX010000338.1:0-2901 GCA_035573795.1 Pyrinomonadaceae bacterium
GGAATTACTGGCATGAGCTGCGCCTCTTGCGCTGCCCATATCGAGCATAATCTCATGCAGACACCAGGAGTGATCGCGGCCGAAGTAAACTTTGCAACGCAGAGTGCAAATGTTGAATTTGACAAAAGCAAAACCGGCGAAAAGGAAATTTCCGAGGCTGTAACATCAATTGGTTATGGAGTAATAGCCGGCGATGACGACATAGAGCTTAGTTCAACGCTCGACAGGGAAGTTCAGGCAGAGTTCAAGGATACAAGGATGAGGTTTATCATTGCAGCGATCTTTACTTTGCCACTTCTTGTCATTGCGATGTCGCACGATTCATTTTGGTGGTCAAAGGGTGAAGCATCGCGCTTTCTTCAGCTTGCACTGGCTACTCCAGTAGTTCTTTATTCCGGAAGCAAGATTTTCAAAAGAGCTTGGGCAGCATTGAAAAACCTCACGGCTGATATGAATTCACTTATTGCTGTGGGCACGGGTACCGCTTACCTTTATTCATTGACCGCAACTTTGGCTCCTCAACTTTTTTCTGGAGCGCTGAATTCACATCCTCCTTTATACTTTGAAGCTGCGGCCGCAATAATTACTCTAGTTTTACTCGGCAACCTGCTTGAAAACAGGGCTCGTTGGCGCACGGGAGATGCAATCCGAAAATTGATCGAGCTCAGGCCTGCAACGGCGCATATTGAAAAGAACGGCATAGAGTCTGAAATTCTGACATCGGAAGTTGCCATTGGCGATATAGTAGTTGTCAGACCCGGCGAGATGATAGCAGTAGATGGCATCATCACTTCCGGCACATCAAGCATCAATGAATCCATGCTCACCGGAGAGGCATTGCCACAGTTGAAAAATCCGGGTGATAAAGTCTTTGCGGGAACGGTAAATACAAATGGTTTTTTCAAATTCCGCGCTACACGCGTTGGGCGCGAAACTGCCCTCGAGCAAATTATTGAATTGGTAAAAAATGCGCAGGCGCAAAAGCCGCCAATTGCACGGCTGGCTGATAAGGTGAGCGGTGTCTTTACTCCGGCGGTGATAATAATTGCGATAATCACTTTTATCGTCTGGTACATTGCGGCGCCCCAAGAGCAAAAGTTCTCTGTCGCAATGTTGAATTTCATTTCGGTTTTGATAATTGCGTGTCCCTGTGCTTTGGGACTTGCCACTCCGACTGCGATCATGGTTGCGATTGGAAGAGGGGCACGCTCAGGTATCCTAATCCGAGGCGGCGACAGCCTCGAGACCGCTTACAGAGTAGATACGGTTGTTTTCGATAAAACAGGCACGATTACTTTAGGAGCTCCAATAGTAAATAACTTCACAGTTTTTAATGGTTTCGATGAGGCAGAAACACTCAATCTGGCACAAGCAGCCGAACAACTAAGCGAGCATCCTTTATCGAGAGCAATCGTCAATTTTGCTTTAGAACATAGAGCGATAAAAACTTTGCCACAGTTAAAGAACGAAGTTGAAAATTTCGAGGTGATGGAAGGGCTTGGCGTAAAAGCATCTGTTAATAACAAGCAGGTCTTGATAGGGAGCCTGAGGGCGCTTACCTCTGAAGGTGTAAATACCGATACCATAGATGAAGCAAACGACAAAGATGAAGCACTTACGGCCGCCTACATTGCTATAGACGGAAAGCCGGCCGGCAGATTCCAGTTCTTTGATCCAATAAAAGCCGAAGCGAGACAGGTTGTTAAGGAGCTGAAAGATCGGGGGATTGAAGTAATTCTACTTAGCGGCGATTCCAAAAAGATTGCGGAAAAGGTTGGACAAGAAATTGGTATAAGCAATGTAATCGCTGAGGTCTTGCCCGGCGACAAGGCTTCTGTAATCGAAAAGCTCAAAAGCAAAGGCCGAAAGGTTGCAATGGTCGGCGATGGCATTAATGATGCACCGGCGCTGGCAGCTGCCGATGTCGGAATTGCCTTAGGTACCGGGACTGACGTCGCAATTGAGGCTGCTCAGATTCTTTCTGTCAGCGGTAACCTGAAAGAGCTTTTATCAATTATCAAGCTTTCGCACGCGACGATGAGTACTATAAAACAGAATCTGTTCTGGGCGTTTATTTATAATGCTATCGGCATACCGCTTGCGGCCGGTGTACTGTATCCATTTACGGGCTGGCTGCTGTCTCCAATCTTTGCGAGCGCAGCAATGAGCCTCTCGAGCGTTTCGGTGGTTTTGAACAGCCTTCGTCTCAGATTAGCTCGCTTATGACCAACCAAGCGTAAGACATAGGACTTGCTAATCAAAGCTGAGTTGACAACAATGCAAGGAGGAAATCAGAAAACAGCACCCTTGCTTATTCTGTCAAAGCCTCCTTGCAAATCGTTTTATACCTGCAATAAGAACATACTTCTTTTCTTGGGTTTGCCTTAAAATCACCTGCTTTGATTTTCTCGATCAATTGAAAAGCTTCTTTTTCGATTTCTTCTAAATTTTGCTGCCCCAGAGTAATTACTTCCTTATGGCGTAAATATGCTATTTTTGCAGTTTTAAGAGATAGAGATTTGGAATATGCCCATAGCTGAAACCTGTGAGCGGACTTCTCAAGCACGCTGTCGGTTTTATAATCCAAAACAAAATCATCAGTTACGAAATCTGCGATTCCAGAAAACCTGATCCCGCAGCATTCGGTAAAAACTGGCAGCTCCCTTTTCCCCTCCAGCTTTGCAATTTCACTAAAAACCTGTTCATTTCTGAAAGCTTCGACCAGGTTGAAAGCCTCATTTATCTCATCATCGCTTGATGCTGCTGCAAAAATCTTTAGCTTCTCGATTGAATCAATGTCCAATTCCAAAGCTTTATGCACAAGGCGGCCTATTCTTCCCGCCCTTGAAAATTCCTTTTGTAATGAGCCTGGATGTCCGTCAATGAAATTCAGCTTGAAAC
>DATLZX010000339.1:0-5900 GCA_035573795.1 Pyrinomonadaceae bacterium
AATAACTTTATCCTTGCCTGATGGCTTGCATGTGAATTCATTTCGCCCCTTGAGCGAATACTCCATCCCGACTACTGTCCGGCTTTCAGCCACAAAAGGCGTAAAAGTTTATGGGCCGACTTATCCCCGCGGCAAGACGAAGACGTTCCAGTTTTCGAAAAACCCGATAAATGTTTACGAAGGAGTGGTAAATTTTCCTTTCACTTTTATTGTTCCCACAAATTACACCGGAAAAACAGTTACTGTCCGTGCAGTGGTCAGATATCAGGCCTGCACTGATTCAATCTGTTATCCGCCAAAGACGCAGACGGTTTTGATTACTGCCAGAGTAAAGTAATTTTTTATATTAAAAAAAGTGAAAATCATCGGCCTTAGTTGAAATAAAGCCCACGGGCTCATTTGCGGCCGATTACCGAAAGCATCCTTCCGCTTTTGCCCCAACGCTTTCTATCAGCACGATAGGAAAAGAACAGATGATTGTCCGCAATCGTGCAGTATGGGCAAATGAAAATGTTTTCTTTCTGCAGCCCGGCTGCGATTAATGTCTGGGATATTATTGCCGGAAGGTTAATCAGGCTGCGGTCAGCCTTGCTTTTCAAGGTAAATTTTTCAACCTCAGGAAATACTTTTGAGATCTCTTGAATAACTTCTGGCCCGACCTCATAATTCCGCAATGTTGCTGAAGGGCCAATGGCTGCAATCAGGTTTGTCGGATCGCATGAAAACTCGCGCTCGAGAGCCTGGATTGCCTTTACAGAAATATTAGCTGCCGTACCGCGCCATCCTGAGTGTACGGCGGCATAAGCCTCCGTTACCGGGTCGCCGATTAAAACAGGAACACAATCTGCCGTTTTTATGCCTGCCAAAATGCCCTTCATGTCAGAGATGATTGCATCGGCTTTTTGGCTGGAGTTTAATTCACTTCCGCTCTTGATTATCTGCAGGTCTGAGGAATGAGTTTGCCAAACAGTCGCCAATTTCATCCCGCCAGGGAAAAATTCCAAAAAACGGCGCCGGTTTTCATTGATATTTTCAGATGTATCATCGTCAAAGCCTGCAAGATTCAAGGAGTGCTCCGGATACGGCGAGACACCGCCAAATCGGGAAGAAAAACCATTGTAAAAGCCCATTTCTTCCAATTTTTTATTGACCAGAACAGCCAGGCCGTTTTTGAATCGCCAAACGAAGCCTCTTTTTGCTAAAGTTTCGTTGTCTTTGGATAATTCGGAAATGATAGTTTCAACCGGTATAGATTTGATAGAAGTTTCACGCATAGAAAAAATAATCGTGCGCTATCCCAAGTTTATCAACAGAATTTATACAAAAACCGAAAGCGATTATTGCCGCAGCCGCGGCCGGCAAGCTGCACAGAGTTTTGCGGCTCGTTTTGCCGCAAAAGAAGCCTTTCTCAAGGCGCTAGGGACTGGGCTTAGAGGCAATATCGCCTGGCAACAAATCGAAATAGTAGCCGACCGGTTGGGAGCTCCTAAAATAAGGCTCTATGATTATGCAGCCGAAGCTGTAGCCAAGCTCGGCGTAAGTGCGATTCATCTGACATTATCACATACAAAAGACTTTGCGATTGCACAGGTTATACTTGAGTCGGAATAAAGCCGCCCGCTCACCAAGCCCGGGTTTTCCAACCTACAAAAAATTTTCGCTGCTAATTGTCACATTTCAGGGGGCTTAAGGCTGAAATAAGCAACGGCAGGATCATGATCAGAGTATCTGATGGCAACAGCCGGGTTCGCGCGTATAATTTGCGGATAATCCGCATTGATTCTCAGATAACCAAATCCGGCCAAGAGCTGCTTCATTCTGGTGTTTATCAGAATGTGATCCAGCACCTGCGCGCTTCCGTCGAAAATGTATGAATACTGCTGCTCAGGCTTGATTAGATCCACAAGGTCAGTAAGGTCTGACTCGACCAGGTCTTCGGTCGGTATCAAGACAGCATCAAGCGGTGCAGGCTGCCCCTTGATCGTGCCAATTATGTCAACTATCCCATCACTGAATTGAAAAGCGTTGAAGTCTCCAACAAGCACGATTCTTTCGTTCGGGTTTTCTTTTTGCCTTTGATTTACAAGCTTTGCCAGATATTCGGCCTGCATACGGCGCTTTGTCCTGACAAAATCGGCTGTTCTCGGGTCGTCATTGCCGCGATAGGATTTAAGATGATTTGCAATGACGGTAAATGCAACTGGTTGGCCTGTTTCTGTCGGGATCTCAGCCTCCAGTAGCAGTGGAGGTCGGTCATTCAGTGGAACGTCTTTACCGGTTTCGGGATCACGGATAGTTTCATTTTTACCAAACTGCTTGATAGATTTGACATTCACCCTTGAGGTCTTTACCAAAAACCCGTTATCAATGCCGCGCGGGTCATTTCCTTCTATCAAAAAAGGAGCGTATTTTGGGTCCGGCCGGCCGGCTTTTACCTCTTCGGAGTTGATTTTTTCGGCCAGCTTTTTCAGAACATTAAGATTTTCAGCCTCCAAAACCGCCAAAATGTCAGGCAGGTTCAGATATCGAATAACTGCGGAAGAAACCTTGCCCAGCCGCTTATTAAATGCCTCAGCGGTTAAAACTTCCTCCTTGATGTCAGGGTCATCAACGTCATCAAAAAAGGACTCGATATTTGATGAAGCAATAGAAAATTGATTTTTAGAGGGAGGTGGAAGCGGCAGCGGAGCAATAACTGTTTTTGAATCGTACTGATAAATTGGATCGAGATAAATCGTATAGCGATTAAACGCATAGTGTACTATTCCCGAGAGGTTTTTCAGAGAAGCTCCGCTCATAACCTCAACGAGCCTGCCTGGTGCCAGTGCGTCGGCGTCAACCCTTAAAACCTCGGGATTGCCGTCATAAATGGGAAGTTTCGGGAACTGCTTCTTCCACTTGTCCTTATCGTTTGACGCCAGGTAGAGCATTATGTCCAGGCCAGGCTCACGAAAGGGACGCGGGATGCCCTTTAAGGCTGCATAAAAAACACCGTCGGGAGTTACGGTCTCATTGACTGGGTCAACCCTTCCGCCACTGGGCCCTACAACATATGCTTCCGGCAAAACTATCCGCATTCCTTCATATTTTTCCAACTGGTCTACGGAATTACTCTGAAAGTCAGCAAGGGTTATCTCAACCGGCTTTGGCAAAGGGTTATTTTTTGAAATGACTCCGAAAGTATCCCTGCCCTTGAAGTGGGAAATTTCGGTTACAGTAAGCCCGGCAGGCTCTGCGCGCGGGCGGAATTCATCAACCCTGCCGGTAAGAATAACTTCATTTCCGGGCTGCGCTTCAGGGTAGGGCAAATCCTTTGTGAAAACGAATATTCCCTCTGAGGTCAAGGGATTGCTGTCAATTCTCGAGTCAGGTGTTTGAATGAAAAAACCGTTGTTTGTGCGGCCCGTCACTATTCCAGACACGCGGACGAGTTCGCCAACCAAAGGAGAGATGTTTTTTTCGCCCTGGACGGCAGAAATCGGTACATCTCTTTGTGCAAGGATAAACTGGCTTTGCACTGTTAATAGGACCAGGAACGGAAGACTAGGCTTAAGAAGTATCTTAAATCTCGATAATTTCATTTGATTATTCCAACTCAGTGTAAGACTTAGTAAAAAAGGATATTACGCTAAAGGCTCAGGTCAAAGCGGCAGAGGGCTATTTAGTCAGATTTTTATATTTAATTAAGTTAGTTGGGGAGTTGGCGGGAATTTTTTATCGCAAGCCGGATATTTTTGTATTACTTCTCAAAGCAGAAAATCTTCAATCTCATTGTGCGATTGAGAAATTTCACTTAGCGCATCAGAGCGGATTTCAGGCGCTTGCTTCGTTTCTGATTGATGAATGAGCCGTCCTTTACCAGCGGATCTTGCATCAGAGATCATATCTGGTTTAACAGATTTGTAAATGGCTAAATTCGTTTTTACTACAGGTTGAGACGTTTCTTCCAGTGTGTCCAATATGCAGGTAAGGATGTTTTTCGCACTGCTTTGCAGCTCAGGATCAATCGAATAATAGACCCACTTTCCATCACGTCGTGTTTTAACCAGCCCGGAAGATCTCAAGTAAGCAAGGTGGCGAGAGATTTTAGGCTGGCTCACTTTAATTGCTTCGGTAAAATCATTTACGCATACCTCGCCATCTCTCAGGAGGGACAGGATCTTGAGGCGTGTTTTATCAGCAAGCGCCATACATATTCGCTCAAGCGTATGTATGTTTATCGCATTTGACATAACCAGTATTTTAATCAAATTTCAATAATAACACAATCATTAATATATCCGCTTAACTAAATATGTCAATAGATTGTGCCCAAACTATTTTGCTGAAATTTTTAAATATCAATCTGCCAGCCACTTCTACATATACGCATGGACATATACATTATTAAACTATTATTAATCAACACTTTAGCTGCTGTTTTACATTTCCCTTTTCGCTAAGTAGAATGTTTATCAAAGAAGTCCTGTTAATTCCTGAATAATACTTATGAAATTCGATACAAAAACTGTCCATGGGCCTGAACGAACCCATGACAATCATAACGCTGTTTCGACGCCTATTTATACCTCGACGATATTTTCTTTTGATTCAATAGAAAAAGGCATTGCAATACATAATGAAATCGAGCCTGGCTTTTATTATGGTCGGCTGGGCAACCCGACTGTAGAAGATCTGGAAAAAACAATAGCCTTCCTGGAGGGTGGCGAGGCGGCCGTGGCATTTGCATCCGGAATGGGTGCAATTTCGGCTGCTGTGCTGTCAAACATTAGCAAGGGCGATAGGGTGGTCGCCCCTGCCTCGATGTATTCGACAACTGTACGCTTATTTGAGTTCCTTGCCAAAAATTTCGGAATAGAGGTTGTTTTCTCAGATTCGACTAAAACGGAGCAATATATTGAGGAAATTGGCAAAGGGGCCAGGCTGGTCTGGCTCGAAACCCCTTCGAATCCGCTTCTTGAAATCTCGGACATTCAGGCAATCGCAAATGCGGCACATAAAACAGGTGCAGTTTTAGCTGTAGACAATACTTTCGCCACACCGTTTAACCAAAGGCCACTTTCACTTGGAGCCGACATTGTTATACACAGTGCTACGAAATTTTTGGGCGGCCACAGTGATGTAACAGCCGGCCTGCTGGTTAGCAGCCGCAATAATGTCAAAAAAGCCAGAGAAGTCGGCCTGAAATTTCTTGGTGCGAGCGCCGCACCACAGGCTGCCTGGCTGGTTTTGCGTGGGGTAAAAACTTTGGCCCTGAGGATGGAAAGGCACAACGAAAACGCGCAGGAGCTGGCCAAAAGGCTTGCAGAGCATTTAGGAGCAGAGAAAGTCTTCTATCCGGGACTTGTCTCGTCAATAAATCATGAAATTGCAAAAAAGCAGATGTCGGGTTTTGGGGGTATTCTAAGCCTCGACGCCGGAGATGAAGAGGCGGCAAAGAGGTTTGTTTCTAAATGCCGTCTTTGCACATTTGCTACATCTCTGGGCGGTGTGGAAACCCTCGTTCAGCCCGTTGCTTTGATGACTCATGCAACGCTTGACAGCGAAGCTAAAAAGAGGGCAGGTATCAAGGAAGGCTTACTGCGGATTTCTGTAGGTATTGAAAATATTGAAGATATATGGGAAGACGTATATAACAGCTTACAAAATCTATAATTCAGTCACAACATATCTGAATAAGCATATATGTTGTAAAAGTTGTACCGTTATATGCCTTAAACTCATTAAAGAATAAGCTCAGAGTCCGACGCCTAGGACATCTCCATAAGTCTAGTTTTCTTTATTTTCTCTTTTAGACTTGCTTAATTGCGGGGCTGCCGAAGCCTGGGGCAACGGAACACCGACAGCGTCCGATTTTACCAAAGGAGTGGCCGGCTCATTCATTGGAGCAGGCTCGCTTA
>DATLZX010000340.1:0-7137 GCA_035573795.1 Pyrinomonadaceae bacterium
TTGCCTCGCTGTTTACCCTGAGTTCGAGAATTCCATAATCATGCTGGAATGCCGAGCGCATCCTTGCGCTTAGAAGTTCCTCATGATAGTTGTCCCATTGTTGGAAATGATGAGGGGTCAGAAGCATTCCCTCATTCCAGACGATTTTCCGATAGTTACTCATAGCGGGCTAAAGGGTCAAAATTAGTCAGAGGTCAATAGTAGAACGTAAACTCAAATTAGTAAACAGCGCTCGGTTAAACTATTGATTTTATGTAAAATAGAGCCCTTTCGAAACAGCAGGATCATCACCGGAGCAGCTTCGAGTTTACGATACCTGTATTAAGTTATCCTAACACTACTCGTTATAAATAATTAAATTGATTGCCTGCAATAGTTATAACGCGACTTTTAACTCGATTTATTACGCGAATTATTACGCTAAAATAAACTAAAAACCCCTTTAAAAAAACTTTTTCAAGCCTCTGGAGCACTTTTTTCCGCTGATGGCTTGGGGCGAGCCGTCAGGTTTTCGAAGAACTCTCTCATCCATTCAGGCCCCGACTTTTCCTCGCCTCGTTCAGGAACTTCAGCAGCAATTTCCAGCGCCCTGGTTAAAACCGGCATTCCATATTTGTCCAGAAATCCCTGCGAGCCGAGCCGTCTCATTGCCCTTGATGGTTTTATCAGCAAATTGACCAAAGCTATATTTGTCGGATTTGGATCGCGGCAATTTTCAGGAGGATTTGTTACCAGATACTCCCTGCAGACTACCGGGCGGTCTGGATGTATAGAGCAGGATTCATTTTCCAAGAAAGGACACGGAATGCCCTCGTGAAAATATTGCAATGTTAATTCATTGCCTCTCCTTACCGCCTCATCCGGTTCCATTTCCGGCGCGCTCTGCAGCAACTGAACGAATCTTTCGTACCATTGGATATTGTGAAAATGTGCAGCAGCATCGGCAAACCTTTTCTTGATTATGCTGCGGCGCGGCTCAGGCATTGATTCCACCAGTTCTGCGATTTGATAAACCTCGATTTCTGCAATCGGAACAGGCTGCCTGCAACAGGCACCGCAGCCGGCCTTGCAGGAGATTTCCTCGCCAACCTGTTTAATAGCATCAATGCTGGTCTCGACCATTGCATTAGCCATTTTGTGGAATATTGGCAGCATCCTGCGCGCCGTTACGGGAAAAGCCGGTACTGTCATCTGAAACTGAATCGGCAGCTCGCCAACCTTAAGTGACACTTCGCCGCTTACCCACTCTTCCTTCAATTGTTGGTTTTCTTCTGCCATATTTTGCTCGGCGGTGTTTTCCCCGTCAAAATTTTGATGTGCAATATTTTGCTCGACAAAGTTTTGCTCTGTCTTTTTTGCTCTGCTGCTTTATGTTCGGCCGCTCTATGACTAGCCTTTTCTTGTTCTGCAATATACTTTTTTGCCCCTTGTATGACTGATAAGTGCGATATTCTGGTATCGGCTACTGTATTCTGGATTGCTTTTATGGCACCCCTGAAGCTATTGCTCAACCCGAATAAAATCCTTACAAAAACTGCGATAAACGGATTGCATAAGATTTCAGAGGTCAAGTGCCTCTGTATTGACTCCGAAAGCTTGTGGATTTTGCGTTATGGCTCCGATAGCAATAAAGTCAATGGCAAAATTGAATTCAGCATCCGTAATCAACCCGCGTTTTTTCAAAAACCAAATCGTCCGGATTGTCCTCGAACTCTCGCTTGTTTCATTAGCCAGCTTTTGCAGTGTATCGCGCAGTTTGGTAGTTTCGCCCCTTTCGCCCTGATCATAGGCGGCAATTGTCAAAAGACAGTCGTTGGCAAACTCATTATTTAACTGAATGGTCAATTTGTCCAAAACATCCGCCATCGAACGGGCCGTAGAAAGTACGTCGCCGCGGGATTTACCCAGCTTAGCCATTGCCGCAACGGCCAGAAAGAGCGGCTTCAGGTTCTTTGATGTGGCCAGCGTTCGTAATTCATTTGCAGACCTTTTGGCCGATTTAATATTTTCTGCTATTGAGGCTGACCCTGCATATAGCTTGATCCTTTGCTGTACTATTGACGTTTGCTCCGTAGTTAAAAAATGCTTCGGGTCATTCAAGGCGATTTTCCTGAGGAAGTTTGCGGCCGCAATCTCTACTCTGCTGGTTTCGTCATTTTTGTTTTGGTCTGCGGCCGGAGTAGTGCCGGCTTGATTGTCGGAGCTGCTGGGCTGCTCAGGTTTCTCATCTGTTTTGGTAACGTTTTGCGGCTCGCTACCGCTTTCAGCATCGTCTTCGGGCCTTTTGCCTGATTTATCCTTTCTCTCAGCAGTTGTATCATCCTCACCTGTTATCTGCGACAGCTCATCATCGCCGCCGGGAGCCGTGCTAGCCGGCCTTGAGCTGAAGATTACCACCGCAATAATAACAACGCCGACCAGGACGAGAGCTGCGGCTGGCCCCGCTAAAATAGCCCATAAAGGGATTCCTTTGCTTTTCTCTGTGCTTGAGCCAACCGCATTGTCTTTAGAACTGATTTTCTCCGGGCTTCCAAATGGTGCTGAAACGGCATTTTGTCCTTGTGCAGGCTTCTGAAGCTGCTGTTGACCTATTGGCTCTTGTTGACCTATTGGCTGCTGACTGCCTATTGGCTTGCCGTCTTTCAATAACTCTATGGATATCTCAAAACCACCCAGCTCAAGCCTGTCCTGGTCTTTCAAAACGATTGGCTCAACCAAGTCAACTCCATTCAACCTTGAACCATTGCTCGAGCCCAAATCATTCGCAACGAAAAAATCGCCTATTTTTGAAATTTTCAGATGTTTTCTGGAGAGCCTGCTGTCAGCTATCCGCAGGCTGCACTCGGAATGCCTGCCAACAGTAAATTCTTCACCATTTACTTCGGCCCGTTTAAGCTCACCGTCTGCTGTTCTGTATTTCAAAAAAAGCTGTGTCATCTTTAAGGCTATCTCAGGCAATTTCTAAACGTCGGGACCAGGGATTATTAGCATTTTAATTCAACTTCGGCCTTCTTGGTCCTTGGCTTGCCCTTTTTCTTATTAAGCCAATCCCTGTTTGATTATTAAATCCCGGTTGATCCTGTAATCTTCCTCTCAATCAAACTTCCTCTCAGTCAAACTTCCTCACTGTTAAACTCAGTAACTGGTTGTGCGCAATTCAAATCGTTTGCTTAAATAATTAGTCCCATTGCGTTTCACTGCGAATAAGTAGAAAGTGGTTGTAATTTAAGCCCGAAATCCTGCGGGTTTTCCCCAACAATTGCTGCAGCGAAAAATTTCGGCACATATTTGAAGTTCTCTGCCTGAAATTGCTTTGACAGCAGATCGGCCTTTTCTATCAGTGTCCAAAATTCCCTTGGCAATCCCGAGTTGGTTTGCAAAGCCTTTTCCAGATTTGCGCTTAGTCCGCCCTCTCCGCTATTGTAGCTGCCAATTGCAAGCGGCACACTTGCCGGCCCGGTGCCATACCTTCCGGTAAGCGCTTTCATATATGACGCCGCCGCCTTTGCAGCCGGCTCCGGCTTGCAGCGGTCATCAGGATTGCTTGGCGAGGCGCCCTTGATTATCCCGTCATTTGGTATGAAGTGCAGCTTGGCTGTTGCATAGGTAAATTGAAACATCCCCAAAGGGCCGGTCGGGCTCTGCAGGCAAACGCAATGCTCCGATTCAATCATCGCAAGGTATAACCCGACCCTTGGATCAATCCCTTTCTCATTGAAAGCTTTTATTATAAATGGGGCATTTCGGCTTGCCCGTTCATATGTTGCCTGCAGGTTGTCGCCAAAACGGCATCCGGATAGTGGCTTGACGTTGATACGCTTGGCGTATCCGTCAACATAGCCCTTGATTATTTCTATTGCATCCTGCGAGATCGGGTTGCTTGAAGAATTACCGATGATTTCGGCAATCCGCATCGCCCTGTCACTAACATACTGCCGGCGCTCTGCCTCGCTCAGATCAAGGTATTTTTTGCCCGCAGGCATCGTATAACCTGTCGGAACTGTTTTCTGGGCCGGAATCTGCCCGCTATTTAATTCATTTTCAGAGGTTTTAGTATCCTCGGGCTGTTTGGCGTCGCTATTTTCTGATTCGTTTTTTGAGTCTTTGGTTGTGGAATCATTCGTCCTCGACGACTTATCTTTTTTTTCAGAATAATCTGAATCCGAAGACTCTTCATCACTGTTTAGCTGAGACGTCTCATCCGCTGGGATTGCGATTTTTACAACAATCACTACAGCCGAAACCGCGATTATCATCATCGCCAGGGCGATAAGTAAAGCCGGCAGTATGAAATAAAGCTTTTTCTTTGGCAGAGCGGCCGCCGTCGGGCCGCTGCCTTGAGCTTTCTCATTTGTTGTAGCTACGGCAGGCTGCAGCTTTTTGATCATTAGCCGTAGCTCAGTTTTATGTCCGATCCTTATCCTGTCCCCGTCCGAGAGCGGAGTTCCTGCACCTGTAACCCTTTGATTATTTACAAAAGTCCCGTTCGATGAGTTTTCATCTACGATCCAGATCTTGCCATCCTCACAGTAGACAGTTGCATGCAGGCGGGATAATCCGGGATCATCAAAACGCAAATCGGCCTCGCTACCGCGGCCAAAACTCAGCCGGCCGCCTTCCAGCTTGATTTCCCTTGAGCCTTCGGGCGTTGGGTAGATAAGAATGACTTCCGTCGTCACTTTTTGAAATCACCAGCTAGTTCGCTTTCAACTCGTAAGCTTTGTTTGAATTTCTTTGCGGGACATAAACTTGCCCGCATACTTAAAGAAAAAATCTTTGGGTAGAAAAACCTCTTTTAGGATGCTACGCTGCAATGCAAAAACATTTTACATTGCGATACGATAAAACTCTGATAATGGACGATCCTGCTCCAGTCCAAATCGTTTCGGGTTCTCGCCTACTACTGCCGCTGCAAAAAAATTAACCAGTTGCTCACGCTCTGCAGGCGTCCTGACCATGCTCCAAATGTCCTTCTGCCCTACGGGAAGCGAGGCCTTCCATGTACCGGCCTCCAGGGGCGATTTTCCGAAGGCAGCCACGCTCAACAGGACATCTCCGCCAAAGACTCCATAAACCAAAGCCTTCATGTATAAAGCCGCTGATTTCGAAGCGCATGACTGCTTAGGGTCAGACAGTGTCTCGCTTCCGCAAAGTCCGTTATATGCATTAGATACGACAAATTCATTGCTCATCCTGAAGATGCCTTCCTCACTTCCCTGCTTTGCCGGGTCGAATTTGCTTCGGCTCATTGCAAGGTAAAACCCCAAGGGAGCGTCCAGGTTATTTTCAGTTACAAAAGCCACATTTATTTCATCGCGAAATTTTTCAGCTCTCGAAGAATAGCCGGCTATGGCATATTCGGCTGTTTTCTTCCTGATTTCTTCAAGAAATTGTCTGTTTGAGACATTGTATCCCGCGGCTCTCGGAAACTTGGAGGCAACCGCCACAGTCATCTGCTGTATTTCAATTAACGAGAGTTCCTTTGCTTTTTTCTCAGCCTGCTGTGTAGATTGGTTGCCCGCAATTTCCTGTTTCTCTGGCGGCTTTACTTTTTGAGATTCAAAGGCAACAAAAACCGGAGCGGGCTGATAAACCAGCTCGCCTTTTTTATCATAAAGCCTGACTATCAGGGCGTGGTCGAGGCCGTCAGTCAGGTCCGGATGCTCATTAGGGTCAATCGTAGCGGTGAAAGGCTCGGAGTCTGCCTTTGCAAATTCCACATCGTCAACCAGATAAACCGCTTTGCCGACACAACCGGCATTTTCGATATTTACCTCTATCTCTGTCGGCTTTTTCAATGTTTCACCTGGTTCGGGACTTATGATTTCAGCCCTTGCATTGCAGCCGGAACCGCTGGCAAGGTACATTGCCCCGCCTCCGATAACCAGAGCAAGTCCAAGCGCCCCGGCAGCCCCTGCAAGCAGGATTTTATTGCTCTTCTGCTCCTCAGGCGTAAGATCGTGAGTCTCGCTGGCTGCGGCCGCTTCCGCTTCGGCCGGCTCATCCTCTCCCTCCAGATTAAAAACCAGGGTCGCAGAATTGCCTAAAATAATGTAGTCGCCATTTTGCAGCCTGGTCTCGGCCTGAATCGGTATTCCATTAACGGCCGTCCCATTACTGCTGCCAAGATCCCTTAGATAAAAGCCATCCGCACGGCGTTCAATTTCTGCATGGCGACGCGAAACGTTTGAATCCGTTTCAAAAGAAATGTCGTTTTCGGGCGTCCTGCCAATTGTCAGGCGCTCGCCAACTGCCCTTTTTTCATCGCCAATTTTGATAAAGCCTTCTTTCATCTAACCTATAAAGCGTTCTTTCCTATAAAGCGTTCTTTTGTCTAACCTTATGTTCTGATCCGAATTTTACCACCTATTTAATCTAACGATTATTAATAATAAAACTCGATAAAATAACCACGATTTCAAGCAACAAGCATTTGATTTGAAGAGATACAGACTTGATTTTCAGCTCTTTGCAAGACTTCTTTGGCGCTGCTGAATCCCCAAATTTACTGACGATGATTAGGCCAAAATTTGCCCTTGGCTAAAAGAAAGCGCCTGATCCTAAAAGGCTAAAACGGCCCAACTTCATTACTGCCTGCAATGAAGAGGTAATAAATAACTATCAGGAAAGCTACGGCAGCGAGCACCATCAGAAAGATGCCCAAAACCGCCAGTAAAATTTTAGCAACACTTCTCCTTGGCTCGGAATTAGCCGATGGCAAAGGGCTGGCCGGCGGCCTTTCCTCTGAAATTTCAATGACTTCAGGTTGCGGAGCAACTGAATTGAAGATTTCGGCTTCTTGAGCTTCATTGACCGGGTCTTCAGCCTTTAGAGCCTCTGAAACATCCGCTTTTTGATCAAAAGTCCTATTAAACCCTTCCGCCGGGCCGTCAATTTCTTCCGGTGACGAAGGCTCTTGTTCAGACAGTTTGGTTTGCTTATTGGCCGGAAAAGTGCTCTCGCTTAGAGGAATTTGCTGCCGGCTTGCCCCTTCTTGGATTTCTTCATTTTTGGCATTACCCAGTTTTTCCCGCATCTGCTGCAGAAATTCGCCGGGCAGATAGCCGCTTGTTTGCTGAAACTTTGGTTCAGGCATCTTCCACTCACCGGATTTTGCATTACCCCGAGCAGGTGTTT
>DATLZX010000341.1:0-6399 GCA_035573795.1 Pyrinomonadaceae bacterium
CCAAGCAGACCGACGATTTCAGCACTATTTAAAGTCAGAGAGACTTCATCAACCACGCGGCGGCCTGAGTAAGTCTTGACTAGGTTATTCGCGATAATTCCGGCTTTTGAATTCTGCTCGAAGTAACCTTTTGAGCTTGAATCTGATCGAGTATCATTCATTAATGCAAATTGTATGCTAAGGTCGTTTTAATTTGCTTTGATTTTATAGACTGTTCGGGAACGTCCGGACGGGTTGTTCACCTGTTTGCCATCGCTGGCAACACGATTATTTACTGTATTTATACGCAGCTCTCCTGCTGACGTGGATCCATTCTCCGAATCTTCTACCCTGGCAGGCTGCCCCCTTAAAATTACCTCATTCTTAGCAGCAGTGTATGTAACGAAATCGGCGAATGCACGCCTTCCCGGCTGAGATATAGTTACATTCTGGCTAAAATTTGATTCTGCGACCTCGCCTTTTTCATCAAATGTAATTTCCGCTCTACCGGAGGCGATTCTGTCACCAGCTTGTCTAACATTCACATTACCGGTATAGATAAGCTTGCGTTCATCTCGCAGAAAAAGCATGGAATCAGCAAGTGCTGAAACAGGCGATTTGTCGGATTTTTCTGCCCCTATTCTGGGAGCTTCGAATAAAAGGCTCTGGACTTTTCCTTCTGCCTGGAATTTACCCGATGGCTGGTCAATCATCAATTTATCGGCTCTGACATAGTTGTTTTCTTGCCAAGCCCTGGCGTTCCCTTCATACACAGCGCTTTGGTTCTTGTCGTCAAAGGTTGCACTATCGGCAGTAATGAAGACAGGCTTTCCGGCCGAGGTAAAAGGAGTGCTGGAGTTTGTCTGCTTTTGGCTGTAGTAGGTTGTGCTAACCGCGCCTTTTGCAAAGCTTTTCTGGTCGCGTGTGTCTATATCTATTTCTCTTGCACGAATGCGAGCATTGGAATCCCACCCGGTTGGATCACCGCCTCTCAGCCTTATTACTCCATCCGAAGCAGTATAAATTATTTCTCTTGCAACGCCGTTTTTGTCCAGTTCATTGAATTTCGCGCCGCCTTCAGCTTTTAATTGAACAACGTCACGCGATTTTTCGTCGAAATCGGCAGACATTTTGGCAGCAGACAATTTCTGTATGCCGGAGCCCTCTTTCTTTGTAGATGGCTCTCGGAGAGCATTTGCAGGTGTGCCTGTTACACATTGCCTTGCTGCATTAACATTTTCAAAAAATGTACAATCAAATTCAGGCGAATTTATAACTGTCCGATAAGTCCGGTCGTTTTTAACTAATGGTTCAACAACCAGCTCGGCGTTACCGATAGCTCTGGTTCGGCGAAAGTACCTGCCGCCCGAAAAAAATTCTGCAATCAGCTTATCTGCAGAAAGTTTTTTATTCGAAGTCGCTTCACCTTTTGTATCAGCGTCCAGCTCGATCGTGCTTCGCCCATCTGTTTCAGCATATGAGGGATTGCCGTTATCAAACTTCAATTGGATTTGCCTTGCCGCAGTTATCTCTCCGGATTTGTATTCTTGAGAATTAAGAGTTGTAAATTGAATCGAGGGACTTTCTTTAGCAGTTGCCAGAGTAATTTTACCATTTTCAAGATAAAGGGCTTCCAATCCGCCTGCATTTATCTCGATACGCTTGTCACTGTCTTCTTGTTGTGCAAATGCTTTGCCGATTACTGCTGCTTTTTTCAGCGAGCGATTATTGTAGAGCTCAGCTTCTATAATCTGACCCTTAGCCATTTGGCCGGGCTGGGAGATTGAAGCATTTCCTTTAAGGCTGACCAGGCCTTCGCTTTGCTTGTAAACAGCCTCATCTGCAGTGGCAAAAGTAGGATTAGAGTCAGAATATGTTTTTATTTCAAGGTTATGCTTAAGCTCGAAAGTATCATTAGATTTGCTATAACTACCGCTCCCGGCCTTTATCTCGCTCTTTACGCCATCCCTGTTCGAATTTATTATCAGATTTCCCTCTGCCGATGCAGAATCAAAATCTCTTTTGTTCTCAATTACTTTTAGTATTACCCTCGCCTGGTTTGATGAAATCCCGATATGATTTTTTCTGTCAGGGCTCCAATTCTGTAGATCTACTGATTCTTCAAGATGAATAGTCTCATCACCCTGATTGTATGTAACTTTATTTGCAGAAATCGTGGTAAGCGCCTCACCTTTGAAAGACTCGTCCCGGAACTGACTGATTGTTACATCTCCAGATAATTCCAGACGTTTTTCAGAAGTGAAAACTTTTGCTTTTTTTGCTGAGCCTCGTACATTATAGCGGCTGAATTCCACGGGTTCGTCCAATAAGGCAGTCTCATCGGCTTTTTTATAAGTAACCTGCTCGCTGTTAACAAGAAGGGCATCACGTGTAAGAATTTCTACGCTGCCGGCAAGATACACAGTGAAATTTTTATTCTCTTCCGGAATATAAACAGCTTTTGATGCGGTTATCGTGTCGTAAACATCGTCTGAGTTGCCAAAAACCCTTATAAATACGTTCTCCAGTTCCTGATGATTGTCAGTAAAGGTTTTAGCAATATCAGCCTTGATTTGATATTTTCTTTGATTGCTGTCAAGTTCTTCTCTTTCGTAGGATTCGACCGTAGCAACAACATCTTTTGAAAGCGAGGTTGGGAAACCTTGCATGCGAAATTCGGGCTGCCTCAATGGTCTGAAGACACCGAGCAGAACCAATATGAGAATTAAAGCACCGGCAAAAATTGCTACCAGCCCCGAATATCTCAAAAAATTGGTCGAAATCCGATATTTGCGGATTTTTTCCTGCAGAGTGTTTACGTCTTTTTTCACAAATCCTTCCAAAATTAAAAAGGCAACCTTACGCGGTAATTACGATCCATTAATTTTTTATAACAAGTCAATTATCTGCCCTAATATCACGGATAACAAGCTGAAGATGCTTGTTTTCTTTCCAGATGTTTACATCTAAATGATATGCAGCTTCGATGCGAGCCCCAGTCTTCGGGGTTTGCTCCAGATATCGTTTTGGAGCATTCCACCAAATAGCCTGATGAACCCTTCCGGTTTGATCGCGCAAAAATAACTTGAGATGCTTTTCTTTGATGACCTGAGGCTGAAACGAAATCTCAAACCCGCCGGTTACGAAAACCGGTCTGGGATTACCTGCACCAAACGGCTCAAGTAACTTGAGTTCATCGAAAAGCTCGAGCGAAATAGTGCTTGGCTGCAGCCTGGCATCAATAACTAATTCAGGAATCAATTCTTCATCCGATATGGCTTCACGGGCAAAAGAATCGAGCCTTTCAGAAAGTTGGTCAATAATAATTGTATTCGCTTTTAGCCCGGCTGCGGCCGAGTGTCCGCCATATTGAATTAAGATATCCTCGCAAGTCCTAATAGCATCCAGAATGTGAAAGCCTGGAATGCTTCTTGCGCTAGCATGTGCTATTTCACCTTCGTAACTGAATACTATAGTCGGACGGTTAAATTTCTCCACAATTTTCGATGCAGCCAACCCAATTACCCCTCGATGCCAGCCATCGTTGCCAACGACGATGAATTTTTTTTCCGGAGCCTCACCGATCTGACGCAAGGCGGAATCAATTACTTCATTTTGCACTCTTTGCCTTTCCGAATTCAGTTTGTTTAATTCCGCTGCGAGCAGCAATGCCTCTTCATCCGATTCAGCTTCGAAAAAATCTACTACCAGTGATCCCTTATCCATTCGGCCGGCCGCATTTATCCTCGGGGCAAGCCGGAAAGCAATATCTTCGCTTGTCATCGAATCATTACAGCCGGAAACTTCCATCAATGCTTTCAGGGCTTTGGAATTTGTTTTTTTCAGATCGGAGAGGCCACGGCTAACAATAGTCCTATTTTCGCCGCGAAGGTTCATGATGTCTGCGACTGTACCAAGCGCCGCCACTTCAAACAGATCATTTATAAGATCGGATAAGCCGGTTGACTTGGCCAGCGCCTCGGCTAATTTGAAAGCAACTCCTACACCGGCAAGATTTTTATCCGGATATCCGCAATCCCATCTATTCGGGTTTACTACTGCAACCGCGGGTGGCAAACCGTCTGACGCTTCCGCTAAATGATGATCCGTTACTATTACATCAAGGCCGTTTTCGCTAGCCCATTTAATCTCTTCCTTATTTTTCGTACCGCAATCAACCGTAATCACCAGGCTAACTCCAGCACTTTTATAATCAGCAAGTGCCTTCCGGTTAAGCCCATATCCCTCGGAAAAACGATTTGGAATATGAAAGAAAGTTTGAGCAGAGAGCTTTTTGAAAACTCTTCTTAGCAGTACTGTCCCAGTGGTGCCGTCAACATCATAATCCCCCCAAATCAAAATTTTTTCTTTGTTGTTGATTGCCTGGAGAATTCTTCTGACCGCCTTTTCCAAATCCTGTAGCAAAAAGGGATCGTGCAATCTTCCGTTTTCAGGAAATAAAAAATCCCGAGCACTCTGTGGACTTTCAAAACCTCTGTCAATCAAAAGGGCAGCTGTTACAGGCATGATGCCTAGTTCGGCCGCCAACCGTCTTGCAGAATTATGATTGTGGGTTTTTATTTTCCAACGCTTATTCATCGGATTGCAGGCTGCTCTATACTTCTAGCGACAGCGTACCGTCGGATACTTTTAACTGACCCGGAAAAGATACTTTCAAATATCTTAAATAGCCGGTGAAATTACTCCATTTGAAAGCAGCAAAAGGATTACAGCCCCTAGTATTAGCCGATAGATTATAAAAATCGCCGTAGAATTTCTCCTTAAAAATGCGAGTAGAAACCAAATGGAGGCGTAGCCAACTACACCGGCGGCAACTGTTGCTAGTAAAAGCGGGCCAAAGTTTTCGTGAGGAAGAATCTTGATTGCTTCTCTTAGTTCGAGCAGGCCGCTGGCTGTGATTGCGGGAATGGAAAGCAGGAATGAAAACCTTGCTGCGGCTTCCCTGTTAAGCCCCGAAAAAAGGCCGCCCATAATCGTAGAGCCAGAGCGGCTTGCTCCGGGCATCAAAGCTAAAACCTGAGCAAACCCAATGACAATGCTGTCAATTACATTAATCTTGCTAACATCTCGTTTTTGTTTACCGACTTTTTCTGCGATTGCCAGTAATAAAGCAATTACGATCAGCATTACAGAAATAATCCAAAGGTTTTTTGTGCCCTCGCCTTCTATTGCTTTTTTGAATAAAAGTCCTATTGTCCCGATAGGTAACGAGCCCAAAATTATTAACCAACCCAGCCATGTATCCAAAGAAATATTTGCCGGCGGACTGGATAATGTGGCTCCTGAAAAAGCCTTAACGGGAGATTTAATAACGATTGGCAACTCTTTTAGAAAGTTTCTGGATATCTTGTAAATATCAGATGCAAAGTAAACAAAAACTGCAGCTAATGTACCTAGCTGGATAACTGCCATAGTAGCCGTGATTTGTTGCGGATTCCCTGCGTAAATGCCTGTCCATCTGCTGGCAAAAACCAGATGTGCTGTGGAGCTAACCGGAATAAACTCTGTCAGGCCTTGAACAATTCCCAAAATAATAGCATCAATATAATTCATAAAATATGTTTTGATAATTGCTGAATTGCCGAATGCAAATTTCAATACTGCCTAAATACTCATTCCCTGTACCGTAGGCTTCCTGCAATCTTGTCATAAAGAAAAGCAGGCATTATCAGTCCCAACCTTACCAGCATTGCAAGAGGAAATGGAAATGCAGCGAATGGTTTTTGTTTTTCGATCGCTTTGAGAAACAGCGGGATGGAATCTTCCAGTTCCATTAAAAATGGCATTTTATTTTGACGGCCAGCAGTAAGTGGCGTTTTGATAAAACCGGGATGGATTATGGTTACTTTTATTCCTTTGTGAGAAAGGTCTAGCCTCAAGCTTTCGAAATACTTTGTCATAGCGGCCTTGCTTGCGCAATATGAACCTGACCTCAGTAATCCTCTATATGCTGCAAGACTCGAGATAGCTACAAGATGCCCCCGTTTTTGCCGCAACATGTAAGGAATTGCGGCTGACGCAGTATTAACCGCGCCCATAAAATTTGTTTCGATGACTCTTCTAACACCGGCCGGATCACCCTTTCTGGTCAGCTCGTCATTGCCTGAAATGCCAGCGTTTGCAATAATTATGTCAATTTTCCCGTAAGTCTCAACTAAATTATCAACGGCTGCTTTGACAGCATTTTCATCTGAAACATCGAGTGAGTAGATTTTGGCATCGCTGCACTTTGCAAAGATTTCGTTTTGTAAACTTTCGAGCTCATCCTGCCTGCGTGCTGCAAGGCCAAGCCTGCCGCCTAACCCAGCTATCTCAAGCGAAAGTGCCCGGCCGATTCCGCTTGAAGCTCCAGTAATAAAAGCCACTTTGTTCTTCCAGAATTCCGCTTTTGAGGTCATT
>DATLZX010000342.1:0-2276 GCA_035573795.1 Pyrinomonadaceae bacterium
CTCAAACCGAAGAAGCTCAAACCGAAAGACTTTCCCGCTACAATGGCTTTTGGTCTTTGTCGCCGAAAGTTTTCTTGGTCGCTTTTCTATTTGCCTTTTACCTTCGACTTAATCACAGACCGATATTTTTCTTGAGCCAAACCTGATTTTCTCTATACCGGATTGCTTGTGCTCGTAAACCGGATTGCTCTCTCGTAAATTGTTGTTGATATTTGGCTTCAGGGCTATTATCGGGCTCGTGTCCCCTCACTTGAGCCCTTAATCCCATAACTTAACCGAAAAAAGCAAAATCACTCTTTGATCAAAATATCCGGGATGCTTGCCAGCCCGCCCATTTTTTCCATTTCCTCTTTTGCAAGAGCGGTCGTATTCTGAATCCCTGCCAGCCTGAGGCGGAACTCGTCCGGGTTCGTAGCCCCGCGAAGCGCTTCCTCGAGCGATATCAGGCCGGATTGATACAGATAGAAAAGCGATTGATCAAAGGTCTGCATTCCGTATTGCGAGGTTCCGGCAGCGATTACGTCACGTATCGAGGCCGTTTTTTCCTCGTTCAAAATATAGTCCCTAATCAGCGGTGTCGAGATAAGTATTTCAACGGCCGGCACTCTCATACCGGCACGGGTAGATTTCATCAGGCGTTGGGATATTACAGCCTTTAGTAGTCCTGCAAGCTGGATTCGTACAGATTTCTGCTGATAAGGTGGAAAAACAGAAATAATACGGGTTAGTGTTTCCGCAGCGTCTATTGTATGCAGGGTTGATAAAACCAAATGTCCTGTTTCAGCCGCAACCAGAGCAGTTTCGATTGTTTCAAGATCCCGCATTTCTCCAACCAATATTACATCCGGATCCTGCCTGAGGCTTCCTCGCAGGGCCTCTGCGAATGAGCGCGTATCAACGTCAACCTCTCTTTGGGTTATGAATGATTCCTTGTCCTTATGTAAAAATTCGATGGGATCTTCGATCGTTACTATATGGCAATTTCTTGTCCTGTTGATGTGGTCAACGATTGCGGCCAAAGTGGTTGATTTACCCGAGCCGGTTGTTCCCGTAACTAGGATCAATCCACGGTTTTCGTTAGCTATGCTGCTCAAAACCGGCGGCAGCCCCAGCTCGGCAAAATTTTTTATGTGGTCTGAGATTACCCTGGCTACGATTCCAATAGAGTTTCGCTGCTGGAATATGTTGACACGAAAGCGGCCAAGCCCGGCAACGCTATAGCCTAAATCCACCTCGAATACTTCCTTGAAATGCTGTTTTTGGCGGTTTGACATCATTGAAAATGCCATTTCTAGCGTTTCATCCTGGGTCAAGCGAGTAGCTCCAGCCAGCGGCCTTAACTCGCCACTGACCCTTATAACCGGAGTCGAGCCGGCACGTAAATGCAAGTCAGAGGCACCAAAGCTCATCGCCATTCGCAAAAGGTCGTCTATTCGGCTTAGCATAAAAAGTTCAGTAACAAATCAGGGAAGTCTTAGAAAATTTAAGTGTGAATTGTAGAATTAGGGATAAACTAATTTATCTTTAAGGTGCGGCCGGAAGGAAATTCTTGGCGCAGTTTAATCAATTACTGCAGCCGAAGCCGCCAATCAAGTTTAAAATTTTTTAATCATTTTGGTCAATTATTTTCATGAAACAATCTTTTTGACCGACCTTGAGATTGCTGGGATAATTTTTTTGGCAGGGTTTGCTGCCGCGCTTTGGTTTTGGTTAAATTATTCTCTTTTAAGTGGTTAGATTTTTTTTGTTTAGTAATTCGTAACAGTTTTTACCATTTTGCAATAAGCGATAATGCCGGAAAGTTCACCCAGGATTTTGAAAGTTATACCTCAGGCCGCTATCAGTGGCGGGCTTTTGGAAGTGGTTTTGGACAATTTTGAACTTTTGCCCGGAGAATACTGCCATTGCCTGGTTAACAGCCGGAAGGTGACTCCTGTAGCCGTTTCAAAAAATCGCTGCCTTCTGCGTTTACCCAGAACTGAGGATTCAACAGCGGTGCTTCAGCTTGAGAGCAGCGGAAAGGCTTTGACAAACACCGTCATTTTCAAAACCGGGGTCTGCCTGGCCGAGGGGATGCACCTAGTTTCAAATCCATGCATTGATCCTGTGGACGGCTCGATTATTTTGACAAAGAGCGGCTCGCGTGGTCAGGAAATACCCGTAACGCTCTTCAGATTGGCCAAGGACGGCGAGCTGAGCGAAATTTCTGTTGACATTATGAATCCTACCGGTTTGGCTTTTGATGAAAAGGGGACATTGTATGTCTCAAGCAGGGC
>DATLZX010000343.1:0-5542 GCA_035573795.1 Pyrinomonadaceae bacterium
TTCTAACCGCCTTGAAATCTGGCGGTGCGAGTGATGCACATGCCTTTTTGGATCAATTACCAGGCGCCCACGTAGAATTTTATAGCTACAAGAAAAGCAATCACTCAAAAAATCAATTGTCTGGTAAACAAGAATTCAAAACATATATCAACAATCTGAATTTCGCCTCATCGAGACGGAGACCATGAATTGACGTATTTTATTTTTTATGGAAAAATGCAATTTTAACCCCCCACCCGTCGAAAAAACCCGTGTTGTCCAACAGTCGGGCAAAAAGAAAAGGAGAGGTCTCAAGGGAAATGAATTTTTGAGCGCTTTACGCCGCAGGCGCGACATCAGGTCGGGTTTTCGTCAAAAAAGATTCGGATTTTGTCCAAAAGTTATTGCCATTTTTACCTGTTTATTTTACAGGCAGTCATTTTAATTTGATTGCAGGGCTTTACTCAGAGAGATTGATTAGATATTCTGAAATTACGGCTTCAGGCCCCGCACAAGATACAGGATGTGAACCCGCTAGGCCGGGAACGGAGCAACGGTAGCATCTTCTGTACTGTGTTGCGACAAGGTCTGGAGCCGTATCGCTTTTTATAAACCCCTTCTTAAATGTTTCTTTTGAGTTTGTTATCAACTTTGTTACAAGTTTCTCAAGATTAATTGTGATTTTATAGGTCGCTGACAGCTCTGTTTACCATTATTTACAGTCGGCGCTTTTGCAAATTCTTCTTTTTTTATAATTTCAGACACTTTCCTTTAATCGAAACAATTAGCAAAATCTGACTGATACTGTATAATTCTTATAAATTTTACGATGGCATATCGCGCAATAGCACGAAAGTGGCGTCCGCAAACCTTCGAGGAAGTTACGGGACAAAAGCACATTACGCAAACCCTGCGTAATGCTATCCAGCTTGAAAGGCTTCATCATGCTTACCTGTTTTCAGGAGCCCGAGGTGTAGGAAAAACCACTACTGCCAGGCTCTTTGCCAAAGCATTGAATTGCCATAAAGCCGAAAAACCAACAATCGAACCCTGCAATACCCAATCCGAAAATGCCTGCGATTCATGCCTTGAGATATCCGAGAGCCGAAGCATTGATGTTCTTGAGTTTGATGCAGCTTCCAATACTCAGGTTCAAAAGATCAGGGACATCATTCTTGATAATATAGAGGTCGCACCTGCACGTGATCGTTTCAAGATCTTTATTATTGATGAAGTTCACATGCTCTCTACTTCATCTTTCAATGCATTGCTTAAAACGATTGAAGAACCTCCCCCCTCTGTGATCTTCCTGATGGCAACGACCGAGCTTCATAAAGTGCCTGATACTATTCGTTCGCGTTGCCAGGAATTCACTTTCCGCACCATCTCTACAAACGAGATTTACGACCGCCTGAAAAAAATCGCCGAGGCTGAGCAGATAAAGATCAATCAAGATGCACTTTTAGCAATTGCCCGCTCGGGTGAAGGCTCCATGCGTGATGCACAGTCAAACTTTGACCAGGTAATCAGTTTTTCGGGAGGCGAGATTGACTCTGAAACAGTTGTTACCGCTTTGGGGCTCGCAGATTCTGAGACAATAACACAGACTCTGGAAGCTATCTCCAACAAAGACAATGCCTCGATTCTTTCAATAGTCGAAAAAATTTCGAATTATGGCCTCGATCACCGCAAATTCGTGCGTGAGCTGCTTTCTGCCATTCGCGATATCCTGGTTTATAAAATCACAAGCCAGAGTGAAAATCTGGATTCAAACCTGCAGCCTGAAAGGCTCGCAACCTTGTCCGGATCATTCAGTGAAGCCGCTTTGATAAGAATTTTCAACTCGCTTACAACTACCGAAACTATGCTGCGTGAAGCTCCCCGCCCAAAGCCTGTCCTGGAAATAGGTTTGCTTAAGCTTTCCGAAATCGGCAGGATGTCCTCGATAGAAAGCGTCATTGCAGGCCTTAAAAATCTTTCACCAGAGATAAGTCAAGACGGCCAGTCACAAATCGAAACCGCCTTATCTGAAAAAAAAACTTTAATTGAGAAAAAAAAACAGAGAACAGCCGACGAAACTAGCAGCGAGGGCGAGGTTTTAGCTGAAATAACAAACACAGTTACTCTGTCTTCCTCTAATCCGACTGGCCAGCCAGTCCCATCATCAAGCAAATCAGAAAATAACGAGGACCGCTCCGAAACTGAATCAGCTCTATACCCGGACTTGACCTCAACCTCTGAGGCTATAGCAGAACAAACGGCCGGCCGGCATGCTGCCAAATACTCTTCGATAATTGATAAGACCCAAAAATCTCGCAAAAAAAAAGTTGATATTGATTTAGAGGAAGTTATTAATTCCAGTCAACTGCCTCCGAGAACCAGTGACGAATTAGCACATTTTGAAGACAAGGTCCTTGACCGCCTTTATGAGTTAAAACTCGAGATTGCCGGAGACAACCTTAAACCTATTCTGAATGCTGAAGAGCTCGTAGCGACCTATTTTAAACAGCCCGTGCGTGAGCAGCGCGCGGCTGCCGCCTCAGCAACTTCGAATGGTTCTTATTTCAATATCAGTTTCGAAGGCGAGCCAAACGAAAGCACAGAAATCGTGATTCCAAATGATTTGGCAGATGAATCTGAACTGAAAAAAATTGCCTCCATGCATCCCTTTGTCAAAAAGTTGGCAAAAGTTTTTTCGGCCGAAATAACCGAAGTAAAACCAAGAATGTGAGAACACTTTGCCCTGATAATTCGTTAAAATATTTCGCATTCTTGTTTGTAGTCGAATGAACCAAACAGTCCAAGTCTATAAAAATTTACCCTTAAGCAATCCCGGCTTGTTCAAGGCTGCTTTTCCGCACTCTACAATTCTGCTCTTATTTCTTTTACTGATTGCATCAATAACTAATTCAAAAGCTCAAAGCCCTACGCCTTGGGATCCGAACACTTCTCCGCTTGGACCTCCAACGGGCTTTGTCAATGATTACGTTGGGGTTTTTGACAGCCAGAAAAAGCAGGAGCTGGAAAAGCGCCTTAGAGACTTCCGTGACAAGACCGGCGTCGAGCTTGCAGTAGCTATTGTAAGAACGACCGGCGAAAGGGACATTTTCGATTATTCTTTGGCAGTCGCCAGAGGCTGGGGAATCGGTTCAAAGGATGATGATAATCCGGCAGCCCTGCTTTTTATCGCAATTGATGACAGGAAGTTTTTTACTCAGGTAAGCCGCGACCTGGAGGATGAACTACCCGATGGGCTAGTTGGACAAATTCAGAGGCAGTATCTCATACCCGAGTTCAAAAAAGGCAATTATTCAAAGGGAATTTCAGATACACTCGACATTTACATGTCGGTAATCCTATCTAGAACCAGCGGTATCAAGCCTAAAGAAACACCTGATGATTATATAAATCAAATCGAACCGCTACCTTTCGGCAAGGCCTGCTGCATATTCATTGCTTTCATGGTGATTTTTATTTTTCTTGCTCGTAGGAAAAGTTCCTATTCCCGCAGCTCTTTCGACAGTGTCGCTCCATTCGTTGCCGGCTCTATTGTCAACTCGATTTTATCTTCATCTTCTCATTCCGGAGGCAGCTCCTGGGATTCATCCTCCGGCGGCTGGGGATCTTCTGATTTCGGCGGCGGCTTTGGCGGTGGTGGCGATTTTGGCGGCGGCGGCGCTGGAGGTGACTGGTAATTATGAACCCTGAACTCAAACTATTCATTGAAGATCTCGAAAACACTTTTGGCAGCGAACTTGTGTCGGTTTACCTTTATGGCTCTGCTGCTGCCGGCGATTTTATTCCTGGCAAATCAGATTATAACCTGCTGGTTATCTTGAAAAATCTCGATGCGCCGGAATTGATCAAATCTCGGCCAGCCATACGCGAATGGATCAGGCTCGGCGGCTCAACACCGGTTTTCTTTACCGAAAACGAAATCATTGATGCTGCCGATGTTTTTCCAATAGAATTCCATGAGATGCAAAAAGCCAATAAATTATTATCAGGAAGCGATATTCTTAAGCAGGTCATTGTATCGAATGATAATTTAAGGCATCAATGCGAATTCGAACTAAGAAGCAAGCTGTTGCGTCTGCGCAGAAGGTTCGTCCAAATCTGCGATAGTTCCGAGGCAATCGCAGCCCTGCTCAGCGAGAGTCTGCCCTCGATTTCGGCAATTTTCTCCGGCGTCCTCACGTTAAACGGAAAGCCCGTTGCTCCCGTTAAAGCCGAACGCCTCAAACAATTCGCACAAGAATTTAATCTGGATTATGAAGTTTTTAATACTATCCTAGGCCTGCACTCGGATAAAATTTCTAAAGTGAACGGTTTGACACAAACTATTGATCTCTTCAATAAATATCTACGGGAAATCAATAAAGTAATCACCTTAGTAAATAATTTTGATGATAGACAATGAAAACAATCAAAGCTTTACGACAACGTATAAATTTGAAGTATATTCAAAAAGGGAGGATTTAGCTTAATGAAGCAAGCTTTTTATTACATTGTGATTATTATTTCTGCCCTTTTACTTTCAGGGTGCAGCTATAACGAGCTCACCGCCAAACAACAAAGGGTAAAACAAAAATGGGCTGATGTTGAAAGCGCCCTACAACGAAGGGCCGACCTGATTCCCAATCTAGTCTCAGCGGCTCAAATGGCTGGAGTGCAGGAGCAGGAAGTGTTTGGCCAAATTGCCGAGGCTAGATCACGCTTGCTTAATGCACAACAAGCTCCTCCTGCGGGCGCTGACGGCGACCGCACTCCTGAGCAAAAACAGGCTATTATCGAGGCTGCCAATAGCTTCGGCGGCACTATTGGAAGATTGCTCATGCTGCAGGAGCAGTATCCGCAGCTTGGTTCGATCGAGGCCTTCAAGAATCTTCAGGTTGAGCTTGCCGGTACAGAAAATCGTATTAAAGTTGCCAGAGATGATTATAATGCCGCAGTTGGAGAGTATAACACTTTACGAGGGCAGTTCCCCGCGGTCATCACTGCTTCCCTGTTCGGATTCCAGCCCGAACCATACTTTCAGGCTGATCCTGCCTCAAGACAGGCTCCGACAGTCGGCGACCCAAATTCACTTAGGCGAAACCAAAGCAATTCGAATACAAAGTAAGACGGTTCGCCCTGCCGGACATTTTCTTAGAAGATTGTCTGAAACTGCTTTAATTGAAAATAAAAGCAGGCGGTTTGATTAGCCGCCTGCTTCTTTCATTGTTCACTTTTCTGATCTTTATTTTGCCTACCCACACTTGGATTAACCAATTTAGTCAGCTACCAGGCTTTTAATATTTGATTTGTTTCCTCTTTTTGAAATTTGAGTCCGACCTTGAAGTAAGTCCTGGCAAAAACTTTTACCATTATTTTGAAATTTAGAAAGTTCCCTTATTAGCAAAACAAAAATCTTCTGCACGAAAGCTAAAATCCAAGCGTGCTGCACATCAGGCACTTATCGCATGGCTTATTATTCGGTTCAAAGGTGCAGATACCGTGGTTATCCCCGGGTATCAGGTTGAATTTATTTTTTGAAGAATGCTCACGTGTGGCAGTTGAAATT
>DATLZX010000344.1:0-2349 GCA_035573795.1 Pyrinomonadaceae bacterium
AGCTGCCATTGCTCCGGCGGCATTACCTGCAGATGGCACTGCTAACTTCCCCACACCTAATTGTTTTGCCATTGAAACTGCTGCCGTCATTCCGCGTGATTTAAAGCTTTGTGTTGGGTTTACTCCTTCATCTTTTATATAAAGATCTATTTTCAACCCCAATTTGCCGGCAAGCCGATCGGCTTTGAGCAATGGCGTCCAGCCCTCGCCAAGCGAAACGATATCCTCATCTGCCCTTACTGGCAAAACTTCCCTGTAACGCCAAAGGCTTGCTTCCCTGCCCCGAAACTCATTTTTTCCTACAACCTTTGCGATTTTGCTGTGGTCATATCTAGCAAAAAGCGGCTTGCTGCATTCTCCGCACAGACCTTGCCTTTTGTCAGCGTCAAATTCCTTTCCGCAGTTTGTACACTCCAGATGTGTCAGAAACATAAGTTTTCGTTTACCTTATTTGCAAAGTTTTTTTTAATACCAAAAGCAATCTTTTTATGCTGCAAAAGACTTTGACGCGACCTTGAAACAATAGATGAACAGACTATAGCTTTCATCCGTACAAAAGCAGGAATCGTTTTGTCATATTTACATATGATCAATGAATTTTATTTTTTTCCAAGATCGGCTTGAGCACGCGGTAAACATTTTCCGTCATTATTTTTTCGCCTTCGGCGTTTGGGTGAATTCCGTCTGCCTGGTTTAATTCCGGTCTGAGCGCAACATTCTCCAGAATGAAAGGCACAAAAGCCAGTTTATGCTCTTCTGCCAGATCGGCAAATGCATTGTTGAACTCCCTCTGATAGTCCTGGCCGGCTGTCGGCGGTGCAAGCATTCCGCAGAGTATAACTTCGATATTTCTTTTTTTCGCCTTTTCGATTATTTGGGAAAGGTTTCTTTTCATCTCGCCGGGTGGCATTCCACGCAACATGTCGTTTGCGCCTAGCTCCAAAATTACGATTTTCACGTTCGGTAAATCAAAAGTCCAATCTGCCCTTTCCAGGCCGCCAAGGCTTGTGTCGCCGGAGACGCCGGCATTTATTACTTCATAATCAAAGCCGTCTCTTTCCAGCATTTTTTGTAGCAAATAAGGGTAAGACTCGCTCTCTGTCAGCCCAAAGCCCGCCGTCAGGCTATCACCGAATGCGATTATTTTGGGCTTTTCAGACGTTTCTGCAGGATACACCAATGGTCTGTTTACATTTGAAGATGCATCGAGCCGCCCCTCATTTCCGCAACCAAGCGAAAAGTAAGTGCAAATCAGAACCAACCACCAAAAAAGTCTTTTCACAATACCCTGCTCCTGACCAACTATGTTAATCCTCCTGAAATTTGCCTCTGTTTCATACAGTCCTCGGCTACTTTCGCAACCGACTATAATTAGCCGGCCGCCTATTTCTAAACATATTTTAATTTCAATCAAAAGACAATTTTCATACTTTTCCCTGCCTTCATATAGAATTTAATTGAGCTGTTTTCAAAAAATTTTCGTATTAAGCATTTAATCGCGTTTCAGTATTTTTAGTTTGCTAATCCAGATTTTTATGATAAGCCTCAGCGGCGTTTCAAAAAGGGTTAACTCGGGCGAAGAAAATCTGACCATTCTAGATCAGGTCAGTTTCGACATTCCCCGCGGACAATTCGTTGCTTTGATTGGGCCTTCCGGCAGCGGCAAGTCGACCTTGCTAGGTTTGATTGCCGGACTCGATACTCCGAGCGAGGGAAAAATTATCGTTGATAATAAGGATATTACCAAATTGTCCGACAGTGAACTTTCTCGATACCGCAGCCAGAAGATTGGATTCATATTTCAATCCTTTCACCTTATCCCGAGCCTTACAGCCTTTGAGAATGTCTTGATTCCGATGGAAATTGCCGGAGTCAAAAATCCTGAAGATAGGGCTCATCTTCTTTTGGAAACAGTTGGCCTTACAAAGCGTAAGCACCATTACCCGAGCCAGCTTTCTGGCGGCGAGCAGCAACGTGTCGCAATTGCCAGAGCATTCGCTAACCGGCCTCCAATTCTCTTGGCAGACGAGCCCACAGGCAATCTCGATTCAAAAAACGGGCATAAAATCATGGATTTGATGCAGCAGCTCCATAACGATTCTGAGGTTACCCTGATACTCGTTACGCACGAACAGGAACTTGCAATGCGTGCACAGCGGCGGATTTATCTTAATGATGGCCGAATCGTAGAAGATAGTTTGATCAAATGAGATTCATTATTAAATTGACTGCTCGTGAAATCCGCTATTGGTGGCGCAGCCTGATTTTCTTTTTTCTGTGTATAGCTATCGGTGTTGCTGCGATTGCCGGCCTTCGCTCATTGATGAAAAATCTTAATTCCACTTTAGC
>DATLZX010000345.1:0-6362 GCA_035573795.1 Pyrinomonadaceae bacterium
CCGGGCCTTGCCATTGCAATCGTCAAGGACGACAAAATCGTTTATGCAAAGGGTTTTGGCGTACGCGAAATCGGTAAATCCGATCCCGTTGATGAAAAAACGGTTTTCGCGATTGGCTCGGCTTCTAAAGCTTTTACAGCAGCTTCGCTGGCGATCCTGATAGATGAGGGCAAGCTGAAATGGGACGATCCGGCAACGAATTATCTGCCCGGCTTTCAACTCTTTGACCCTTACGCAACCCGTGAATTGACCGTTCGTGACTTGCTTTGCCATCGCGTCGGGCTCGAACGCGGCGACCTGCTCTGGTATGCCTCGCAATACGGCAGGGACGAGGTTCTAAGGCGGATCCGATATCTTAAACCTTCTTCGAGCTTTCGCTCCAGATTCGGGTATCAGAACATAATGTATCTTGCAGCCGGGCAGATCATTCCTTCGGTTACGAAAACCAGCTGGGATGATTTTGTTAAGGAGAGGATTTTTACTCCGCTGAACATGAATTCTACCAGTACGAGCATAAAGAGCCTGGCGAATTCTCCTAATGTCGCTTCGCCGCATTCGAAATTTGATGACAAGGTGGTTGCCATTCCCTGGCGCGCTATTGACAACATCGGCCCGGCCGGCTCGATAAATTCTAACGTCGTAGATATGGCTCAGTGGCTTCGCCTAAACCTTGCCTCCGGTAAATTTAACGGCAAGCAGCTTATAAGCAATGCAAATATCAAGGAAATGCAGACACCGCAAATGGTAATCCGCCCTGAGGGTGCAATGGCGATACTTTATCCCCAAGCGCATTTCCTGAATTACGGCCTGGGCTGGTTTTTATCTGATTATAGCGGCCGCAAACTGGTTGAGCATGGCGGCTCGATTGATGGAATGCGTTCGCTGGTCGCAATGCTGCCTGAGGAGAATCTCGGCGTTGTAATCCTGACAAATCTGAGCGGCAGCGTCGTCTCGATGCCGATCGCTTACAGGATTTTTGACGCCTATCTGAAATTGCCGCCGCGTGACTGGAGTTCCGAAATGCTTAAAAGCGTCAAGGCTCAGCAGCAGCAAGCCCAGGCCGCATTGAAAAAAATCGAAGATGCAAGGGTGAAAGACACAAAACCGAGCCTTGCCCTTGAAAAATATGCCGGAACTTACGCTGACGAAATGTATGGCACCGCTACAGTAAAGACAGAAAACGGCAAACTCGTTCTTATGCGCGGCTCAAATTTCGTTGGCGACCTCGAACACTGGAATTACGATGTCTTTCGCGTAACCTGGCGCGACCGCCAGCTCGGTAAGGGGTTTGTCAGCTTCCGCTTGAACAGGCAGGGCGTAGTTGACATTTTGACGATTGAAAACCTCTCTGATTTCAAACGTGTCCCTGAGGCGAAATCAGAAAGTCAGAAGTAGCATAAGAACACAAGAAAGCTGCAATCTAAGGGCTTTTTAAGTTTTTTCACTACCACTTACGCGATAGACAAAGCGACAGCCCTCGGACAAATAAATGGTGCCGTCACTAAAATCTATGTATATAAACAATTTTTTCTATAGCCGTTTTCTTTTCACCTCGCTTCTTTGTTTTTCTTTATTTCTTTCTTCACAACCGCAGAGCGTTTCAGCGCAGGTCTCACAGACGCAGGGCGCCGAGCAACAAAAACAATCCCGGTCTCTTACTCCGCCAACTGATCAAGAGCTCATTGCAAAAGTAGATGAGTATATGGCCGCAGCCACAAAAGTTTTAGGCTTTGGCGGTACGATTCTGATTGCCCGCGACGGCAAGCCGATTATCAGCAAAGGATACGGCATGGCAAATATCGAACATTCCGTCCCTAATTCACCGCAAACGGTTTTTCGGCTTGGCTCGATCACCAAGCAATTTACGGCAATGGCCATAATGATGCTGCAAGAGCGCGGCCGGCTCAAAATTGATGACCCGATCTGCAATTACCTTAAAGATTGCCCCGCCGCCTGGCAGACTGTAAACATCAGGCAACTGCTTACCCATACTTCCGGAATACCGAGCTATACAGCTTTTCCCGAATATGTGAAATTCTCCGTGCAGCCAATGACGCCAGAGGTTATGCTCTCGATGCTGCGCGATAAGCCGCTCGAGTTCTCTCCGGGTGAAAAATTTGCCTACAACAACTCGGGTTATTATCTGCTCGGTGTGATCATCGAACGTGTTAGCGGCAAATCATATGCAGACTTTCTTAAAGAGAATATTTTCATTCCGCTCGGCATGACGCAAACCGGCTATGACAATCCGCTCGATGTTGTAAAGAATCGTGCGGCCGGATATGCGCGTAGGGCCGGCACTGTCTTAAATGCCTCTTATGTGGATATGTCTGTACCATTTGCAGCCGGAGCGCTTTATTCAACCGTTGAAGACCTGCTCCGTTGGGATCAGGCGCTTTATACCGAAAAGCTTGTCCCGAAAAAAACCTTGGATGAAATTTTTACACCGGTAAAAAACGGTTACGGCTTTGGATGGGGCATCGGCAAGAGGTTCGGCCGCGACATGATATCGCATGGCGGCAACATCAATGGCTTTGCAACTCAGATAATGCGCTTTCCGTCTGACAAAATCACCGTCATCGTACTAAGCAATTTCGAAGGCGCTCCGGCGGGAAGAATCGCCGGCGAACTCTCAGCCATTGTTTTCGGCGCACCTTATGAAATACCGAAAGAGCGGAAAGAAATCAGCGTCGAGCCCAAAGCTCTTGAAAAATACGTCGGCGAGTATCAGCTCCAGCAGCCTAAAGCCATCCTGACGATTTCAATCGAAAACGGAAAGCTTGTGGCGCAAATCGCCAATCAGCCAAAGCTGCTGCTGGCCGCCGAGGCCGAAGACAGATTTTTCTCAAAAGATATCAATCTTCTGATCAATTTTATTAAAAACGACCAGGGGAATATCGGCGGCCTGGTTCTACAGATTGATGGAAGCCGGCTCCCGGCGCAAAAAATCAAATAACTTTTCGAAAGTAGCAGTGATTTAGGGAGTGCAAATCTATGAAACCTTCGTTGGCTAATCATTATCACGCTTGCTTGCAAAAATTCCGCCTGCAGTTGAAATCGGTCATCACAGCAGTAAATATGAATGCCGGCTCAGTTTTTTCAACTAACTCGATCTTCCATCATAAAGCTGGCAGGGCATTGGCAATGCTTTTGTGCTGCTCACTTATTCTATCTCTTGCCTCTGGCCAGATACCGAATCAGAGCCCGCCAAAGGCAAGCGAGCCGGTCAAGGACGAGATGCCACAGACGGCCTCACAAACCGGCCATGAACTTACAGCCGACGATGTCGAAGCTTTTCTGGACGGCATAGTCCCCTTGCAGCTCGAACGCGAAGACATCGCAGGAGCCACTGTGGCCATCGTCAAAGATGGAAAATTGCTCTTTGCCAAAGGTTACGGTTTTGCTGATGTGGAAGAGAAAAAGGCTGTTTCTGCCAAAGATACTCTGTTTCGTCCCGGCTCAATTTCAAAGCTTTTCACCTGGACGGCCGTTATGCAGTTGGCCGAGCAGGGCAAACTCGATCTTGACCGCGATATCAACGAATACCTCGATTTCAAGATACCGGAAGCCTTTGGCAAGCCGATAACCCTGAAAAACCTTCTGACTCATACTCCCGGTTTTGAAGAGCAGATCAAGGACCTGATTTATTTCAACGGCAGCAGCCCAAACCTTGGCGATTACCTGAAAACGCATATTCCTGCCCGCATCTATCCTCCCGGGACGGTTCCGGCTTACTCAAACTACGGTACTGCCCTTGCCGGCTATATCGTAGAGCGCGTCTCGGGCGAGCCATTTGAGCAATACGTAGAGAAACATATTTTCCGGCCCTTGGAAATGACGAATTCCACTTTTGCGCAGCCGCTTCCGGCCAACCTCGCACCGAATATGTCAAAGGGCTATAAACTCGCTTCTGCAAAACCCATGGAGTTTGAGATTATAGGCCCTTTCCCCGCCGGCAGCCTTAGCACTACTGCAGAGGATATCGCCAAGTTCATGTTGGCTCATCTTCAAAAAGGACAATACGGCTCCTCACAGATCCTACGGCCCGAAACCGCAGAGCTTATGCACAGCCGCCTGTTTGCGCTCGATCCGTCTGCCAATGCAATGGCCTACGGCTTTTACGAAGAAAACCGGAATGGTCGCCGAATAATTGGCCATGGCGGCGATACGATCGCTTTTCACAGCGACCTTCATCTGATACTTGATTCCGGAGTCGGCTTTTTCATTTCCTACAACAGCGCAGGGCGCGGACAGGCCTCGCCACGCTCGATTATCTGGGATGCCTTTCTCAATAGATATTTTCCGGCGGATGGAAAAACACCCGCTGCATTAGAGAGCGCAAAACAGGATGCGGCCGCCGTCAGCGGAACTTATAAATCGAGCCGCCGCCCTGAAAATTCATTATTCAAGGCAGTAAACCTCATTGGCGGAACAAACGTCACCGCCTCCGAAGATGGGACAATCACCGTTGACTCTTTCCTTGCTCCAAACGGCAAACCGAAAACCTGGCGAGAGGTCGGGCCGATGGTCTTTCAGGAAGTTGACGGCAGCGACAAGCTGATTTTCAAGCCCGATGAAAATGGAACGCTGCAGATGATCCTCCCCTATCCATTCATGGTTTCACAGCGTGTATCCTTTTGGGAAAACAGCCGGATACTTCTTCCCGTCCTGGTTTTCTCTTTAGTTGTAATG
Source organism: Pyrinomonadaceae bacterium (assembly GCA_035573795.1). Lineage (GTDB taxonomy): Bacteria > Acidobacteriota > Blastocatellia > Pyrinomonadales > Pyrinomonadaceae > OLB17. The sequence goes on from DATLZX010000345.1 coordinate 4,693, forward strand.
CTGCTTACACTGATTTTCTGGTTTGTCGGCTGGCTGATCAGGCGGCATTATTCTCAGCGGCTTGACCTAACGCGCAAAGAATTTTGGCTCAGAATCCTTGTAAGGCTCGTCTTCGCGCTCTGTCTTATTTTCACTGCGGCTATCTTCGGACTGATAGTCTATGGCCTGTCTAATCTGGATTTTTTGAGCAGCCGCGGCATCGCCTGGTTCAGGATTGCGCAAATTATCGGACTGATTGCTACGGCAGGGACACTGGTTGTCTTCTACAATCTTTTCGACGTTATAAAAAGCAGCCGATTCCGCATTTGGGGCAAGCTGCAGGCAATTGTTTTCGCCCTTGCCTGCATCGGCTTTCTCTGGTTTGTTTTTGCCGGCAATCTTTTGAGCTTTGCGTCTAATTTCTGACCGACTCTCTTGCCAGGCAACTGCTCTGATTCGGAAAAACCCGGCTCAGATCTTTTGCAGGCTCAATCCTGCTCGGGCTGAATTCGTTTTAGCTGAGTTTGTTTTCAGGTTCGCTTTTTTCTTTCGGTATGCGTTCCGCTATGCATTTGAATTTACACAATATCGAGCTTAGGGAAATAGAAATGCCGCTGGTTGGCAGTTTCGAGACAAGCTTTGGAATCGTCACCAGCCGAAGGATCTTGATTGTTAAAATACAGGACGGCGACGGCGCGATTGGCTGGGGTGAATGCACCGCAATGAATCACCCATTTTACAATCATGAAACCATTGACACCGCTTGGACGATCATCGCCAACTATATCGTGCCGATGATCCGCTCGAGTAAAATTGAAAATGCCGTTCAGATTTCTGATGCGCTCTCGCCAATCCAAAATAACCGTATGGCGATCGCCGCAGTCGAGACGGCCGTTTGGGACCTCGAGGCCAAAAAGTCCGGCGTCCCTCTTTGGCAGCACCTCGGCGGGCAGTTTACTGAAATCAATTGCGGGGTTTCTATCGGCATCCAAAAATCTCCCGAGGCCCTGATCGAGGTTGTTTGCCGTGAAATTTCCAGTGGTTACCAACGAATCAAACTGAAGATAAAGCCCGGACAAGACATCGAGTACGTAAAGGCCGTTCGTGCAAGTTACCCAAACATTCTTTTATCCGTTGATGCCAATTCAGCTTACAGGCTCGAGCGCGACCTGAAAATTTTCCAAGAGCTTGACCAATTCAATCTTCTGATGATCGAGCAGCCGCTCGAGGCCGGCGACCTGCTTGACCACGCCAAGCTCCAAAAACTTCTGAAAACACCCATTTGCCTGGATGAATCCATAACAAGTTTGCGCGATGCACGCCACGCGCTCGAGCTCGACGCCTGCCGTATTATCAATATCAAGCTAGGCAGGGTCGGCGGACATGCCGAGGCTCGCCGGATCCAGGCTTTTGCTAAAGAAAATAAAACCCCTGTTTGGTGCGGCGGCATGCTCGAAACCGGCATCGGCCGAGCACACAATATAGCAATGTCAACACTTGCAGGGTTTGTCCTACCCGGCGATGTTTCTGCATCAGAAAGATACTGGGAGGAAGATATAATCGAGCCGGCCGTTACCGTCAGCCCTGAGGGAAAAATCAAGGTACCGCTCTTGCCCGGCATCGGTTACACAATTAAAGAGCGGTTGATTGATCGGCTGACTGTAAGAAAAGAGCAGTTTTCGCTTCAATCT
>DATLZX010000346.1:0-4658 GCA_035573795.1 Pyrinomonadaceae bacterium
TACACCGAAGCGGTCAAATGTCCACCAGATGGAGCCGTAGCTTTCGGCATCTATACCCTCATCGGCTATCACCGCAATTCGGGGAGCCTGCAATGAGTAAACTGCCTCGCCGCCAACTGGTGTATCGCCTTCGGTTGCATAGCCGGAGTTTACAGCCTCGACATCTACGCCAAGCTGCTCAGCCAGTGCAGCTATTTCCTCATGGACAGATGACGGATTACGCGAGATCCTGACTACGAATGTGCCGGCTGGCCAATTTCGCCCGCCGGCATTCATCTGTCGGGTAGCAACGCCAACCCTGTAGCCTTTTTGCAGGAGCCTGGTTACCAGGACAGCAGAAGTATCGCTGTTGTATGGTATCAGGTAGGCAATCGCAGCCCTTCCGCGAACAGTTCCGCGTTTAGCCTGCTCGATGGCCGCAGAATCCACCGAACGCGAGTTTACATCTGCAGTATCTTCTGTCCAGTATGCTTCTATACCGAAGGCAAGCGGCAAAGACCAACTGGTTATGTCATAAAACCCGTATTCCTCTTTTGATTGGTTTTTACCTCGCATCTGGTTGCGGCGAAAACGCGCCATATTATCCTCAACAAAGGCTTTGTCCTGAGGAGTATCGGGCTCGAGTATTGCTTTGATCAATGTGCCTTGCGGCTGATTCAGGTCAATTATATAGCTGCCGGCAGGGAAGTTTTTCGTTTCCGCCGGGCTATTTTTGTAAAGGTAATTATGTGCAGTTGCCGAGCGGAATGATGTGTTGGCCTGCTTTACCTCAATTTTCATCCTGTCCAGGATTTCCAGAAGTTCGGCTGTTTTGTACCTGTCATTCGGTATTAAAACAACACGTTTCATTTTCTGTCCTTGTGATTTGGCAAGGGCGAGCCTGCGAAATTCATAAAAATCTTTCAATCTTTTTTCGCGGTTTTTCGCAGTTTGCTCGAGCGTGGTCATCGAAGCAACAAAATGCTTGGCGATCGCACTTCTGAAAGTTACTATAGTGCCGTCGTCCCTCATCCAGCGCAGCCCCTTGAAGCCGCCGCCGTCGGTTTCATAGGTCATTCCTATTGCTCCGTTAAGCGAGGGGTAAGTATCCCAATAGCCCGGATAAAAAGCGTCGAACACGTCCCTGACATAATAATCCCAGTTCTGTGCATCAAATGCGGCTGCATTTGCTTTTCCGTAAATCTCCAGCCAGTCGTTGTACATCGGTTGCGGCAGGTTTGGATTGATTGGCAGGGCTACCGGAGGGAAAAAGAATTGCGAGGGCTGCCCGTGGTGGTCAACTGCAACCTGCGGATTCCACTCCATGAATGCCTTCATCATATGGCGGGTTTCGGCCTGTGTAACGGCAAGCGTATCCCGATTCAGGTTGAAGCGATAGTGATTCAATCTGCCGTAAATGCTCCAGGGTTCGCGGTGCTCGATGGCGTTTCTGTCAGGATCACCCGTGGCAACTGAGTTATACCAGGTAACAAAGCGTTCGTGTCCATCAGGATTTTCGCCTGTAACGACAAGGACGACTGTATTTTTGAGGATGTCGAGGGTTTGCGGCTCTTCAGATGCTGCAAGCTGGTAGATGACCTGCATCATCGTTTCGAATGATGCCGATTCGTTCCCGTGAATTGTATAAGCCATCCAGGCTGTCGCCGGCAACGTTCGTATCAGCTGATCTGCTTCGGCAGGAGAGGTCTTTCTGGGATCAGTCAGCTTCGCAGTAGCCTCGCGGATAGAATCGAGCCGTGAAATATTCTCCGGAGACGAAATTGCGACCAGGTGCATCATCCTGTATTCGGGAGTAAGCCCCAGGTCAAATACACGAACCCTGTCGCTGGCTGCCGAAGCAATTGCAAATAAAACCTGCTCCATCTGGGCATATGTTGTGTGGTGTTCGCCTACATCGAATCTCAGTATTTGCTGAGGTTTTGGCACATTGTTTCTATATGGCCCTCTTGTATAAAAATCGAAGGGAACCTCGCCGAAATAGCGGTCATCAGTTTTGCTGGCGGACTGAGCGGCTATATTGTTTAGGGTTAGCCCAAGTGTAATGAAAGCAACAAAAATACTCGGGAAAGCGGCAAAGCAGCATCTAAAGATTTTGTGCGACATAGGTTTAAAAAATTGCTCTGAAATTTTTCATTATCCGGCAGCCTGCGTTCATATTGCGGAGGGCAAAGCAGGCCAGGACTGATGAAAACTTTATGGTTATAGGCAATTAATGAAATAGAATCAAGAAGACCGTTTTTCATAATAGCCTAAATTAGCGAAATAATAAAAATGCAGGAAAATTACAGACGCGATACTCCAAGAAATATACAAAAATCCAAATGCGTTCGCTGCGGAGCCTTTCAAGTAACCGAAATTGACGAACTGGACGAACTGGAAAAAAGGGTTTTGGAGGCGAAAATCGCCACAATACAAGATAAGCTTGATCCGGAGCATGAACAAAATTCGGAGGGTTCCGCAAAATTCGTAGCTCGAAAAAATTCAAGGCACCGCATTTGTTTGCGATGCCTTCATGTTCAGCCGGATGAAAACGGCTATGTTTGATTATGATAAAAAGCTGCTATAGAAAAAACTCTTGGCAGCTCAACACTTCTACGGCTGCATCATTACGCCAAAATCGAAAAACTTTGCTCCAACGCCGGCACTTGTATTCGAATTTCCTGAATTTACCAAATAAAAAGCATATTCGCCTTTTTTGAGCTCGACCGAGGGCGTTACTCGAAAGATTCCGTTACCGAGCGATTCCGCCTGCAGCGGGATAACGTATTCGTCCGACAGTCCGCCTTTTGCACCCCAGGAATTCGCTTTTGCAATCGTTACCTCGCGGTTATCCGAGCGAATGTTGAAACGTATAAGTGTAAATTCATTCGGGGTGGAGGGAATGCCGCTTGCGGTATTCAGGCCGCCGCTTTGAGTATCCAGATAAAAGTAGAATACGGGTTTGGTGGTTTGAATCTGGAGCGAGGCGTTGCGGCCCGGCAGGTTGGCTTTGGTTTTTACCTTGCCTAAGCCAAATGGCGTGATAGATGCCGTGAACATTCCTCCAGTCCTGTTTTGGGCTGAAACGTTCGGCATTAACTGCGTCATTTTCCTTACGCCGTCTTTTTCTTCGTAGAGGTAAATGCCGTAGCTATGTTTTGACATCGGATCGTTCGGGTCGCCTGCGGCAGCGGCTGACGGATCTGTGGGGGCGGCAGCAGGTTTACCCATTTTGGATTCGAGCATTGCCTGTACGACCGAATCATCAACACCTGCAGCCTTCAGCGCGATAAGTGCATTTGTAGAAAGGTCGAAATTTGTTTTGGATGAACGAATCTTCCCGATAATTACGCTGTTTGAAAGGCCTGCTTTTGTAAGCGCGATGACTTCTTCATTTGTCAATGTGTCACCCTGTGCAAAAGCTTTTGTGCCAAAAAGGCCAATGCAAAGGCTCATTGTAACAAAGGCCATCAAAGCCGTTGTTTGCAAAACCCGCAAGATTTTCATAGATTCCTCCTTTTTTGCTATTACTTTTGTATTAATAGCTTTTTTCGAATTTATAGAAAAATTAACGATTACAAATTAAAGATTACAAATTATTGATTGTGTTAGCGATGTATTTTTGCGATTTTTATTGATTGTTTTAGCGATTAATTATTACTGCGATTAATTTTTATTGAAAAATTTCAAGACCGAAAAATTCTGTGTATTGCTTCAAATTCTTTGCCTGATCTGCCTCTTTCCCTGTTCAGACCGCATTTTTAATCACTGCATCTTTAATCCGCCTGATATATCCTTAACGCGGATTTTGCCCACATATTATAAGTCAAATTGAAAGTTTTGCCAGAATAAAATTCGGTGTTAAGAGTAAAATTTGCTGTTAGTTGATTTTATTATCCGGATTGCTTTCGCGGAGCACTGCCTTATCTCTGACTGAAATCTTCAGATTTGGACGATTTATCCTGATAGTTATCCTGTATTGAGTTCCGGCAGTCCGGTTTACTGACGGATAATAACCAATCAGGTAAGTTTTACGCAGTTCGTCTGCTACCCTTGCAAAAGCTGTACCCAGATCCGTCTGCGATTTGATTTCGTATAACTCGCCTCCGGTTGATGTTGCAAGTTGTTTGAGAAATTTTTCTCCTTTTAAGTAGTCCTCAGCCCGCTCTCCTTTTGCTGGTGGGTTGAATACGATCCTCCGGTTGTCATCTTCGTCATAAACTATTTCGGCATCTTTTTTGGCAAGCTTCTGGACGTCTTTAAAGGTCGGATAACTCAAAACATAAACCGTAGCGTCCTCTTCATTTACAGACTGCAGGACTCTTGCAGCATTGGTGATACCGCTGGTTGTATCTACCCCGTCCGTCAATAAAACTATCGCTTTTTTGCCCCTTGAGCCTCCCAAAAGATTGTAAACAGATAATCTGATGGCGTCATACAGGCTTGTTCCCGAACCGGTCTCTATCGCATCCAGTGCGATCTCCAGTGCCCTGCGGTTTGAGGTTAATTTACAGAGAATTCTCGGTTTCTGGTCAAAGGCAACAATTGCCACCTGATCCTGCGGACCAAGAAGGTCAATAAATCTTCCTGCCGCCTCCTTGATCTGGCTTGCTTTGAAAACCGTCGAATAGCTTGTATCAATCAACAAAATCAGGGAAAAAGGGCTGTCTGTTCCCGTG
>DATLZX010000347.1:0-9143 GCA_035573795.1 Pyrinomonadaceae bacterium
ACCAAAATTTCTTATCCGAACAACCGGTCTGACCTTTTGTGAAACGTTTTCAACCGTCCTGACAGCTTCTCTGACTACTTTGGCTGTATGTGCCGGCGATGAATCATAAGTAGTCGAAAAATAAACCAAACGCGAATTCAGATTATTATGCGGAGCGACTTCGATGGTCTCCTTTCCAAGTACGGAATTGGAGATCATCAACAGTTTGTTTTGAAAGGTCCTGATTTTAATGCCCCGCCATGATACGCTTTCGACAACGCCTGTCCCGCGGTTAGAAATTGTTACGACATCGCCGACCTGGAATATTTGGTCGGCTTGCAAGGCGATACCTGCAAAAAGGTTTCCGAGCGTTTCCTGTAGCGCAAGTCCGACTACTATACCAATAATCGCTGAGCCGGTAAAAAGAGGAGCTAATTGTACATTCGGGTAATGCTGCTGGATTATTATGAAAAAGGCAATTGCGTAGATAATGAACGAAATTACAGATTTGATCAGCGAGGCGATTTCAGATTGGGTCTTTCCCCTGATCCATGGGCTGAAAATAAGCTGTATCAAATAACGGACAATTACTACTACAAGCGCCATCCATAAAATCACCCTGAGAAATTTAAGCAGTGTTTCTGCAAGATTGATACCAGTACTGAGTATCATTCCGGGCGATTGATCTTCCGTCTGGGCAATGAGACGCCCTTCCGGATCAAGGCTGAAGCTAAAAGATGCCACAAGGTAGGCTTTTGCCCAGGCTTCGAAAAAAGAAATGAAAATAATGAAAGCGATTATTACTAGGATCGAAATGGCAAAAAGTGAGACTCTGCGATAAAAGTCGCTGGCTGACATAATCTGGGGAATCTGGCAAGTTAAACCCAGATTATCATATCACTATTTCGTTTTTAATTGGCTAAATAGTTTTTTATTTGGCTTGCAAATATCAAAGCAATTAAGGGTTTCATAAAAATATCTAATGAAGCTGCGGCATCGTTTGCGACATCCTTCGAAATTTTGGTTAATGGTTTATATGATAATTTTGGTTAATGGTTTATATGATTTAGAAAATTAATCATGAAGTGATAAATTTAATTTACTCATTTAATTACTCATTAATAACCTGAAGAGCCTATATGAAAATAAAGAAAATACTATCCGGCGCCGCCTTGTTTTCTGTTTTGACTGCCAATCTGCTGCTTTTTCCTTTTTACGCAGAAAGTAAAGTATTTGCCGCTGCCCAGGAGCCTGTCAGAGCTCAAAATGCGATGGTTGCCTCACAACATGAGCTTGCCTCACAAATAGGGATCGAAATACTCAAAAAAGGCGGCAATGCAGTGGAAGCAGCAATTGCTGTGGGTTTTGCGCTTGCTGTGGTTTACCCTGAGGCTGGCAATATAGGAGGCGGGGGGTTCATGCTTATTGCCAGAAAGGATGGTACGCTCGATGCGATTGATTACCGAGAAAAAGCCCCTAAGGCCGCTCATAGGGACATTTTTGTAGATTCTAACGGTGAGTTGATCAAGGGCGAAGGCTCATCAACCATAGGTTATAGGGCATCTGGAATTCCCGGTACTGTTGCGGGATTTGAGTTAGCCTATAAAAAGTTCGGATCTGGAAAGGTAAGTTGGCGTGAGCTGGTAGCTCCGGCTCAAAAATTGGCAGCAAATGGATATAGGCTGAGCCATCGGCTTGCTGAATTGATGTACAGCTACAGAGAAACCTTAAGCAAATATCCGGAAAGCAATCGGATTTTCCTCCGTAATGGCAATTACTATAAGGAAGGTGAAATTTTTCGCCAACCTGAACTGGCACAGACCCTTTCACGAATTGCAAGACAGGGTGCCTGGGATTTCTATCATGGAGTGACAGCGAGGAAAATTGCCGCAGATATGAAGGCAAATGGTGGCCTGATCACTCTGAAAGACCTTGCCGACTACAAGGCGGTTGAAAGAAAGCCTTTGCGGGGAACTTATCGCGGATACGAGATAATTACGATGCCGCCGCCAAGCTCAGGCGGTGCTGTAATGCTGGAGGTTCTTAATATCCTTGAGCGGTACGATATCGCCTCGATGGGGCCAAATTCTGCAGCCAAAACTCATGTTTTGGTTGAGGCAATGCGTAGGGCATTTGCCGATCGAGCAGAATACATGGCCGATCCGGATTTTGCCGAGGTTCCTGTCGAAAAGCTTATCTCAAAATCTTATGCAGAAAAGCGAGGCTCTGACATAGATTTGAAGTCAGCATCAAATAGCAAAAACATCGGCCCGGGCGAAGTAACCATAACAGAGGGGAACGACACCACTCATTTTACTGTGGTAGATAAGGACGGGACTGTAGTTAGCAATACCTACACGATTAATGATCTCTACGGCTCACGAGTAACGATAAAAGGTGCCGGCTTTTTGATGAATGACGAGATGGATGATTTTGCGGCACGTCCGGGCAAACCAAACCTCTTCGGGTTGGTACAAGGTGAGCGAAACAAAGTTGAGCCGGGAAAAAGGCCTTTATCTTCAATGACACCGACGATTGTGAGGCGTCGGGATGGCAGGATTTGGTTTGCAGTAGGTGCTAGGGGCGGCCCTAGAATTATCTCTGCGGTCTTGCAAACGGTGATTAACGTTATTGATTTTGGAATGGACATTCAGGAAGCCATAGATTTTCCCAGAATTCATCATCAATGGCTGCCGGATGAGATAGCTTTTGAAAGATACGGCCTTTCCCTGGATACAATGAAAATCCTAAGCTCATACGGGCATAAATTTGCTTCAAGGCCGGGCAGCATAGCATCTGCAACAGGAATAATGATTTCAGAAGATGGCGTAAGATTCGGCGCAATAGACTCTAGAAGTGATGGGAAAGCTATCGGCTACTGATCTTTTTCTTTTTCCAGCAACTTGGTTGTTTCTTCAGTAACGCTGCCAAATGATGGCTGGCTAATTGGCATTGATTCCTGATCGGGAGCTTTTCTGAAATTCGGGGAGATATACTCCCGGGCAGATTGCAGATTACCCGATACAAGGCTTCCGGCATTTTGTTGACTAGCAATCGGGGTACTTATGACATCGCTTGAATAATAAGGCTTTGCCTTTGAGGATTTAGGCGTATAGGTGATTTTCTTTGGCAGCAGAGTCAATGAAACTATCAAAAAAATAATCGAGGAAAATAATCCGAAAACTGCAGTCAGAGCTGTCAAATCTTCAAGATTAAGTATTGCAAGAACCGAAGTCATAAAAAGCATCCAAAAAATAAGCCAGATAATACTAAAGACTACTCCTGCTTTTCGGGTTGGTAGCCGGCGGTTGCCACTGTTTTGTGCTAAGCTCGGCAATTCGCCGTCATTTTCAACAATTTCGGATACAAGGTCCAAAGCGAATCCGCATCTAGAGCAGAATTTCATCCCTTCTGAAATTTGTGGTTGGCCGCATCTTGGACAATAAACTCGCATATTGCTTGATCTTAAGTCGTAAAAGGCATTATTACTGGGAAATGGATTTATAAAAATTTATAATACTTTGCCTGAACGTAATCTAATTTTGAGTCTACATCATTCGAAGTACAGATTAAATCTCCCTACAACTGACAGTGATACGAATAAAACGTTATAAATTGTTCAATTTCATTGAATTTATTTTGTTGCTACCAGATTGGAAAATTTGTAAGACAGATCAGATTTGCTGTGTTTTAAAAATTTTATTACAGCCCTCCGTTTTTTCGCAGGTAGTATTCTATCAATTCAGCCCTTGCCAGGTAGTGCTCCGCTCGCCTCAATGTAGAGAAAATTACCTCTCCAATGGTTTTGAACTCCTCAGGAGCAGGCAATTCGCGGCTGATTTCATCATCGGTTTTAAGAAATTCAAATGCCTTTTTTCTTTCTTTTTCAACGGTTTCCAGGTATTCGAGTAGCCTTGTTTTTTGGGAAAGTGATTCCGGCAGGCTCCACTCCCACGGATCATCCCACAGCCTTCGGGTAATTCCGCCGGCAAATTGCTCAACAACATTTGATGACCTGATGACGTTTTCGCCAACTGAAGTTAAGGGGACCTGCTCCAGCAATCTTTTGTAAAGCTTGCCATCCTCAACAGTTTCGACCAGCTTTTTTGATTTCAGAAATAATTCTGTGAATTGATCTTCCAGTGTTTTGATCAAAACTCTCATCCTGTGTTTATTTTAGTTTTTTCTGCTTGAAAATAAAAAAGAATGCTCCCGAAAAGCATTCTTGATGAGTCTAGACATGGATTAAATAATTTAAACAGGCCAAATTATTGAATTACGGCCCAAATTTGATCGTTTCATGACGTTTCATGAAGAGATAGTCCGGGTACTGCCGTTTCGGGCTATTTGTTTTGTTTACAAGTCGTTCTATTTGTTATTTAAATCTATCTTTTGCCAAACTTTCGGTCTTTTTCATACATACCTAGGCCATAGTTTTTGCCCTTCCAATTAACGCCTGAGGCGATTTTACCTTTTACGCCGATTTCAGCCCCTTTATTCGGGACGGCATCCTCAGTAAATACCCAGATAGACCCGGTGCCATCATCAATCTTATAAGCTCCGCCCTTGATCGGTGTACCCGGAATATTGACTCCGTAACTGTCCCGAACTACTCCGGCAACAATCACTTCTTTGTCCTGAAATTTTGATGGGTTGGCTTCTATCTCAGATATGGTTACTCTTTTAGGGCAAGCCGCCAGGAAAATTACGCCTGTAAAAACGGCCAATAAAACAGCAGCTGTTCTGATTTTCATTGATTCCTCCAGAATTTGAATGCTCGGGAGAGCTTCAGACGCATTAAAGATTCACAAAATCATAAAAAGTTTGCCATAAAATATTCATTTAATGTATCTTACAGCTAAAAAATTTGTTTAAGGTGAGTGAGTGTTTCTGCTTAAACACATTCTCTGCAAATGAGGGTAACACCATTTCAATCACCGGTTTGCTTTTCTGACCTCAAGTTTCATCATCCTGAAACAAGAAAAAATGAGCACCGTCGGAATTGGTGGCATTTTGATGCTGTTTCAGATGATTCAAATTCGCTTCTGGTGATTTTGATGACCAACGACTATCCATATCGTCAAGATCATCAAAAACCTCTTACCCAAAAGTCTCCGGCAGCTCATCCGGCTGTATCTTTGACCTTTATCCACGAAAATAAAAAAATTGCGCGATTGGTTAATCTTTTCCCGACAGATTCCATTTCCATCTCCAACGAAACCGTCCGAATAGGTGATTTTGCTTTGGATTCAATTTCAACGCCTTATGGGACGGGCTTGAGACTTAACGGGACAATAAAAGACGAGGACATCGGCTGGTTTAACATATCTTTGGAGTGGCTTGCCATCGAGGCTGATTTAAGCCCGGCAAAGATCGTACCCTTCGGTGCCGACGTTTGGAATATAGCAATGCCCAGAGCCGATGTAACAGGCGAAATTTCCTTCTTAGGCAGAAACGGCGAAAAGCATTTCCGCTTTCATGGAACCGGTTATCATGACAGGCGTTCATCAGACCGAGAGTCTATTATCATCCGAAACATTTTTCGCAGTCATTGCCATTTTTCCGATAAAACCGTAGTTGCAGGAATCTTCGGCAACGATGAAGGTGACTCTGTAAGTGAAGCATTGATAATCGAGAACAACGAATTGCATCAGCCCTTGATAATCGAACACACAGGACAACTCAGGCTTACTTCCGGCAAGATGCGTCAACACTTTTGGAGTTTTGAATCACAAGATCAGATGCTGTTAAAAATTACTCAGAAAGAAATGTTCGATACTGGCGGAACGTTTGTCAGAGGGATTGCAGATTTTGAGCTTACTGAAAAATCGGATCTGGTTAATAAAGGCTCTGGTTTATTCGAAATGGTGAGAAGAGATTGGAGTGATCCCGGTTGGGCTGAATGGCTCGCGGATATAGGATTAGTCCGGCGATAGCCGCTCTAATCTCTTCAAGTACTAATCTATTGCATTCAAGTACAAAGCTTAAAAACTGCTCTAGAAACCAAGCTGCCAATTTTCAATTCAGGCAGTAAAAATTCACGCATCGAAAATCTTTTGATGTCATTGCATGTCATCTGCCAGCCTGCTTGATTTATGCATTCCGCACTCTTAAACTATTAGTTTCTGCTCTTTTTACTGTCAACAACCATATGAATCATAATCTCTATAACTCTCGCCAGCAATTTACCACCGGACAAGGAACCACTGGATGGTTTTACTCTCTTCCTAAACTTGAAGAAGCCGGGCTCGGTCAGATTTCCCGTTTGCCAGTATCAATACGCATTGTCCTTGAATCAGTACTGAGAAACTTCGACGGCGGCGTAAAAATTAGCGAGGAAAATATCAAATCGCTCGCTGCCTGGCAGCCTGTGTCTGATAGAACTGAGGAAATACCTTTTGTCGTTTCAAGGGTTGTTCTGCAGGATTTTACCGGCGTCCCACTACTGGTTGACCTTGCCGCAATGCGTTCGGCAGTTGCCAGAATGGGTAAGGACGTCGGCCTGATCGAACCGCTTGTACCAGTAGATCTGGTTGTTGACCATTCTGTACAGGTGGATTATTTCGGCTCGCCAAACGCTTTTGAGCGTAATATTGAAATCGAATTCAAAAGAAACGAACAGCGTTATCGCTTTTTGAAGTGGGGAACTCAAGCATTCAATGGATTCCGTGTCGTACCTCCGGGAATCGGCATCGTTCATCAGGTAAATCTGGAATACCTGGCTCGCGGCGTCTTTGAAAAAGACGGGGTCTTTTTCCCGGATACTTTGGTTGGAACAGATTCCCATACAACAATGATAAACGGTCTGGGAATTGTTGGCTGGGGAGTAGGTGGGATAGAGGCCGAAGCGGGTATGCTTGGACAACCGGTTTACTTTTTGACTCCTGACGTAGTTGGGGTACACCTTAAGGGTGATTTGCCCGCCGGAGCTACCGCAACTGATTTGGTGCTAAGGGTTACCGAGCTTCTGCGGCAAACAAAAGTCGTCGGCAAATTTGTAGAATTTTTTGGCGAGGGTGCGGCTGCCTTGAATGCAACTGACCGTGCCACGATCGCAAACATGGCTCCCGAATATGGGGCAACGATGGGCTATTTTGGCATTGACCAGAAAACTCTCGACTACTTTGCAGCCACCGGAAGAGATAAGGCTCATATTGAAACAATTAAAAACTACTTCGAAGCTCAGGGACTTTTTGGGATTCCTCAAGAAGGCGAGGTTGATTATTCCCAGGTTGTTGAGCTCGATCTTTCTTCGATCAAGCCGTCAGTTGCTGGGCCAAAACGTCCGCAGGATAGGATCGAGCTTGACCGGCTTGATTCCAAGTTCAAAGAGCTTTTCAAATTGGATGTGATTGAAGGCGGTTACGGCAAAAAGGTTGAAAATTTGGAAGAAAAATACGCGGTTACGCTTTGCAATGATGGCATCGCGGAAAATGTGCTCTCTGGCGGCGGCAATCAGGAGCCGAAAAGTATTCCACTGCCGGTTATAAGCGAAGTCTCGCCACAGAATACGAATGTCAGAACCGAAGTCGAAATGATGAATAACCGGCCTACTCCGGATCCAGTAAAGGTCGAGGACTGCAGGCCAACGGAAGTTGAAGTAAGAAACGGAGATGTACTGATAGCTGCAATTACATCTTGCACAAACACTTCCAACCCTTCGGTAATGATTGCAGCCGGGCTTGTTGCTAAAAAGGCTTTTGAAAAAGGTTTAAAACCTCCGGCGTTTGTTAAAACTTCACTTGCCCCAGGAAGCCGTGTTGTAACCGACTATCTGCAAAAAACCGGCCTGCAGAGGTATCTGGATGCGATCGGATTCAATCTGGTCGGCTATGGATGCACTACCTGCATCGGAAACTCCGGGCCGATTGATGCCGGCCTTGAAAAAGCTATCTCTGAGCATGATCTGGTCATGGCTTCAGTCCTTTCCGGCAACAGGAACTTCGAGGCCAGGGTCCATCAAAGCATCAAGGCAAACTTTCTGATGTCACCGCCGCTTGTAGTTGCCTTTTCGCTCGCAGGCACAGTTACCAAAAATCTCAATAGTGAACCTATCGGGAATGATAAAGACGGCCATCCGGTTTACTTGAGGGACATTTGGCCTACTAAAGAGGAAATCGGTGCTTTGCTCGAGTCGGCATTCGATCCTGAGACCTACAGGCGGCTTTATAGCGATTTCACTGAAGAAAACCCGCATTGGAATGCCATAAAGTCAAGCACTGGAAAGCTTTATGAGTGGGATCCTGATTCAACCTATATCCAGGAGCCGCCATTTTTCGAAGATTTTTCTTTGGAAATGAGACCTCTTTCTGACTTTATTAACGCCAGAGCGTTAGCCATTTTTGGTGACTCGGTTACCACCGACCATATTTCTCCTGCAGGTGCAATCAAGCCTGATTCGCCGGCAGGCCGTTATTTACAAGAATTAGGGGTAGAGCCAAAAGATTTCAATTCCTACGGCTCTCGGCGTGGTAATGACCGTGTAATGCTTCGCGGTACGTTTGCGAATGTACGTATAAAAAATCTCATGGTTGCGCCAATGGAAGGCGGTTTTACACGCTTTCAGCCTACGGGCGAGACCATGACGATTTTTGACGCAGCGATGCGTTATCAAAAACAGGCAACGCCGCTAGTGATCTTTGCAGGCCAGGAATATGGAACGGGAAGTTCAAGGGATTGGGCAGCAAAGGGTACGAGATTGATGGGCGTAAAGGCTGTTATTGCAGAGTCTTTTGAAAGAATCCATCGCTCGAACCTAGTCGGAATGGGGGTTTTGCCGCTTCAATTCTTGCAAGGCGATTCTGTATCAACACTCAAGCTCGATGGCTCGGAAATTATTGATATTACTGGGCTTACAAATGCCGAGCTGAAACCGAGGCAGAATCTGCTATTGACAATCCACCGTACCTCGGGAGAAAAAATCGAGCGGGAAGTGAAATTAAGGATAGATACTCCTATCGAAATAGAGTATTATAGATATGGCGGGATTCTCCCGTTCGTGCTCAGGGAATTGATGACAAAGTAAATTTTCCTACCTTGAATTATTCCGCAAAGCGGCATTTTACTTTCGTCAAAAAAGTATAAATGTCACTCTATTGCCCATTGTTTGCGGTAATTTTCTCTTTCAATTTCGGCCCTGAAGTGGTAATTTATCGGCATACAAA
>DATLZX010000348.1:0-2530 GCA_035573795.1 Pyrinomonadaceae bacterium
GATGAATTTGCGGATCGCCAGATGATAGACCTTTTGCGAGAAACAGGAAAACGCAGTGAGGCATTATCAATCGTCAGAAAACTCCTTGAAATACGCCCAAATGATGAAATGCTGGCCAGGTTGGAGGCGACGATTCTAATCGAGATCGGGAAAAGCGACGAGGCAGTTAACCTTTACAAAAAAAGAGTCGGAATCAACAATGCGACGTCGAGTATTAAGGAAACTGGCGTTAAAACAGCCACCGATCTATTCTCTTCGCTAGTTTTTCTCAGCCAGCTTTATCAACAGGCCGCTAAGAGTCTTGAAGCGATTGAAACAGCAAAGCAGGCTATAAAAATTGCGCAAAGCCCGGAAAGAATACAACTGGGCCTTTTAGAGCTAGCATCCGCCCAGCAATCAGCTGGCCGGTTTCCTGACGCAGAAAATACCCTTAGAGAGATTTTGAAAAAATCTCCAAATAATCCGATTGCCCTGAATAATCTCGGATATTTTCTCCTTGAAAGAGGAGAGCGGTTTGATGAAGCTCTTTCTTTAATACAAAAAGCAGTTGAATCTGATCCTACAAATCCTTCCTATCTCGACAGCCTAGGCTGGGCTTATTTCAAGCTCGGAAGGCTAAATGAAGCAGAGGAATACCTTAAGAGGGCTATCGGTTTCGATCCGACCTCGCCCACGATCAATGAACATCTCGGCGATGTTATGGAAAAACTCGGCAAAATCGAGCTGGCGCGAGACCATTGGCAAAGGGCAGCTGAACTAACCTCTGATACCAAAGACCTTGCCCGCATCAGGTCGAAATTGAGGTAATATCCGGATTGTAATTACCAGGCTTGCCCAAATTAAGTCAAATTAAGTTGGTAAAATTTAAGTCCTTTCACCTTATAGCTTTGCCAAGCTTTAGTACTGCTTAACTACTTTCCGTGATACTCTGCAACTCCTTTGTTGAAGCAGTGAGTTCAGATCGAGAAAATGCCTTCTTTAACCTGATTATCTCTACCTTGTTTTTTAGCAGGCTAACTAATCTTCAGCAGCCATACGGCTTAGCGAAAAACAGTGTAAATCACTCGCGCCAAATAAAAGATGGGCATCTAATGATGATGCCCATTTCTTCGTTGTTTAATGGTCTCTTGTTTTTGGAGAATAATCCTTCGGAAATCCTGAACTATTGTATTCAAACCCAACCAATACCGATTAACGCTCGGGGCTTGGTGATGGAGAAGGCTGTCCATCACGTCTTTTCAGTTTTGGCGGTTCATTGGAGGTTGAATCCGATGATGACGAGCTGCTCGATGAAGAGCCAGAGGAATCGTTATTGTTCTGGCTGTCAGAAGACTCTGGCTGCCGTCTCTTGAGAGTAGGCTTACCGGGATCTGGCTCGTCTGAATCCGCAACAAGCGTAGCCTTTACATTTGTCATCCTCATCAGTCGTTCCTTTACTTTCTGGAATTCGGATGTACTGATTATGTATTCATCTCTTTCGGGGAAGCGAGCGACCAGGGCAAGGCTGGCATCCCTTCTGTCAATTGATTGAGGATGCGTGGAAAAGAGTTTAGTGATAGTGCCTGGCTTTTTCTTATTTTGCGATGCAAGTTTCTCGAACATCGAAGCCATTGCGGTCGGGTCATAACCGGCAGCATAAAGATATTGAACGCCAAGCATATCGGCTTCCATTTCAGCCCCTCGCGAAAATTTCAGGCTGGCCAACCCGGCCAAGATACCGCCGCCATTATATAAAACCTGGCTTACTATCGGCCCGCCGAAAATAATTCCCGCAAGCGAGCCCCAGTCAATCAGGGCTGCCTTACCCTGATTTTCCATTGCATGACGAGCAGCAACATGGGCGATTTCATGAGCCATCACGCCGGCAAGCTCAGCTTCATTATCGGCTGCCAGTATCAATCCGGTATTTACGTAAAAAAAGCCGCCCGGAAGGGCAAAGGCGTTTACCTCGCTATTTTCGATAACTTTTATGGTAAAGGGGATTTTCGCATCGGAGTGCAAAACTATGTTTTGTCCAACGCGGTTTACATATTCTGTAACAACGGGGTCATCCAAGATTTTCGATTGTTGCTCTACCTGGAGTGCAAGCTGCCGTCCAATTGCAATCTCTTTTTCCTGAGAGCCGCCTAGCCATCCAAACAGTTTATCTGCCCCGCTGTTGATTTTGCGTTTACCAATCTGGCTTGGGTCTTCTTTGGTGGATAATGGCTTGCTTGCCTGAGATTTAGATTTATTGTTCTTATTCTTTTCGTCCTGCTTTTTGTCCTGTTTTTCGTCGCCACTTTTTTGGTCTTTATTTTGTTCCTGCTTTTGCTCGGTTTGAGAGAAGGCTTTTGATGACAAAGTGCCGGGAAAAACCAGCATCAGACAAGCCGTTATGCAATATGCCAGTAATTTTTTCATAGTCCCCTTCATTGATTTTACCCCCGCAGCGGCAAAAAAGTCGAAAAAATTTTCAATGGATTTCTAAACATTATTCGATGCAGCGGCTATCAAAATAGTTGCGAAATAGTTGCGAATGACATTTTTT
>DATLZX010000349.1:0-6053 GCA_035573795.1 Pyrinomonadaceae bacterium
CCATTTTCATCCAGCGGTTTTACTGAAATAACGGTCCTTCCACGGGAAACATTTTTTTCCACAAGGAAATGATGATCGGCCTTTGATGCAATCTGTGGTTGATGAGTAACGCAGAGAATCTGTGTAGCTTTGGAATATTCAAGTAATTTTGCTCCGACGTAATCCGCTGCCTTTCCGCCAATGCCGGTATCTATTTCGTCAAAAACGTTCGTAATCGCAGACCTTTTCTTTGAGGCAACTGATTTTAGAATCAGCATTAGCCGAGAAGATTCTCCGCCCGAGGCTATGCGAACCAGTGGTTTGGGCTGCTCGCCCGGATTTGCCGAAAACATAAATTCGATGCGGTCTAACCCATTTGGTGAAAAATTATCTTCTGATTCGGAAATTTCTTCTGTGAGAGTTACCTCGAACCTTGCTTTTTCAAGCGCCACGCCGGGGAGTTCTTTTGTAACTTGCCGTGCAAAAAGAGCGCCGGCCTGATGCCGTTTTTTACTGAGTTCGCCGGCAAGTTTTAGGTATCCATTTTTGGCTTTATCGAGGCGTGCGGCCAGTTCAGTCCGGCGTTCTTCAGTATGCTCGATATCGGAAAGCCTTTGCTCGGCGCTTTTCAGATGCTCGATCGCAGCCTCAATCGAGCCGCCATATTTACGCTTGATCTGGCTGAGTTCCTGCAGCCTGCTTTCAACTGCTTCGAGCCTTTGTGGATCAAACTCAAGAGTGCTTGAGAAATCCATCAAATCTCTTGCAAGTTCGTCCAAAACAGCTATCGAGCCGGAGAGAGTATCGTTGTAAGGCAAAAACCTTTTATCGAAAAAGGATAATTCGGCAATCCTGTCGCTCGCTGATTTCAATAAGACGTAAGCGGCTTTTTCATCTTCGTAGATTTCAGACAGTGCGCGGGTTGAAAGTTCGGTCAGCTTTTCAATGTTGTTTAGGCGTTTTTTCTCCTCTTCGAGAGCGGCTTCTTCTTCTATTGAAAGGGCAGCCCGTGTAAGTTCTTCAATCTGAAATTTTAATGAGTCAGCGAGGCGAAGCTTTTCCGCTTCATCGCGATCAATTTCATCCAGCAGCTTGCGGACTTCAAGATATTCTTTATAAGCTTTTGAAACCTGCGACCTGAGGCCTTCCAGCCCGCCAAATTCATCCAGAATATCCCGATGCACTGAAACATTGTAAATCGAGGACTGTTCACCCTGACTGAAAATTTCCACTAAATATTGGCCAATCCTACGAAGCAGCCCGACTGTAACTGGCCTGTCATTGATAAAAGAACGGCTTCTCCCATTGGATGAAATTTCGCGTCTGATTATGAGTTCGGTCTCGTTTTCAAGGCCGGCAATTCCGGCGTCGGCTAAAATGTTAGTAACCTCTTCTATGCCCTCGATATTGAAGATTGCTGATATTTCGCCTGTTTCACATCCGGTTTTAACAAGTTCAGAAGAGGTGCGGTCGCCGGTGAGAGCTCCCAACGAATCAACAATGATTGATTTACCGGAGCCGGTCTCGCCGGTAAGCAGATTTAATCCTCTGCCAAATTCAATTACCGCTTCATCAATCAATGCGATGTTTCTGATCGAGAGAAGTTGAAGCATTTATCAAAAAATAAAAGCGAAATGATATGGAAGTAACCGGCCTAAAAATTAGGTTAGCATAAAAAGGGTTTATATACCTGATTTGAGGCCGCCCCGGCTCTAAAAAATCAACTACTGCCATTTAGGCTAGAAAAATTCGGAGATTTTTATCTCGGCCAAGCCTGAGATTACTCTGCAATTTTTGTTAGACGCGATTTTTATGCTTTTTCTCAAAATCCAAGGTTCTCAAAATTCAAGATTTTATTACTTGTTGTTAAAAACTACGTTCGATTATTTTAATCTGGGAACGAGATTTTCGCCTTTCACCCATTTGCCGGTAGAGTAAATGGCATCCGGCGGAAATTCGTCCTCTAAATTCTGGCTGGTCCAATTGACCTCTCTGTTTTTCTTATAGATTAAAAATTCTCCGACCGCACCTACCGCAGGAGGTTGGAATCTCCCAACAAAATAAAACTCTGCTGCGTTATATTCTTCAAGGCCGGTAATCTGCCGCAAATCTCCTATTCGCCTGATTGAGGTAAGCTGGGTTAACTCTGCCCTTCGCCGTTCACGAATTATTCCGATATCAACTGTTTTAGTCTCGCCAATACGAAAAGGGTCAATTACGGAAACATTTCTGAAAACCACGTCAAGCAGTTTGCCTGAAGAGTTTTCAGGCAATTCGTCGTATTTAGCCGGATTTAAGCTTTTCCACTCTTCGTTGGCAAGTAGAGAGAATGCCCTCACAATCGCAATTACATTCATTTTGACAAGGAATGATTCATCTTTGCCTGCAAGTGCACCGGTTTCAATTAGGATTACTGGCGTTCCCCACTTCGAAAAATTATCTCCGAATGCAGTTGCGGTAAATTCATCGTCATATTTGGCAATGTGCCCTCGGATAAATGGCTCGAGTGATTCGATCATGCCGGCTGCCAGATATTTGTTCCTTAAGAGGCCGTCATTCAGTGTTTTTTTCTCATCACCAAAAACGACCAAAAAAGATATCGCCGCTTGCCGTATTGTATTGCCAACAGTTGTTAGGTGATGCTGGTTGTGAAGATTGAAGCCAATTTCAGGCTGCCATTCATCGCGTAGGGATTTCAAAAGCCTTGCTTCTGGTGTTGCCAGATTCAATGCGTCGCGATTGATGTCAATTCCCTGAGAGCTGCGGCGGACGAAAAGCTCGGCTCCGTCAGGATTTAGCATCGGAACAGCCCGAATAGTGAGCCTTTCCGAAATCTGTTTCACCCAAGCTTCTTGAGCATTTAATTGAAGAATATTGAACAAATCAAGCAGGGCTGCAGTAGCCGTTGGCTCGTCTCCGTGCATTTGCGACCAAAGGAAGACTTTTATAGGCCCTTTGCCCCATTCAATTTGGTTTATTGACCTGCCAAATGCGCTTTCTCCCACTTTTTGCATACGGACGCCTTTAGCTTTCAGTTCTTCGAGGTATTTTAGAAGAATCGAATGCCTAAGGTTTGATGGCATTGTATTGACAAGTCTTTTTCGTTCCCAGATTTCAGCGATGTTTTCTGCAGATTGCGATTGTGCCATTGTTGTAAGCAGCAAAATTCCCAGAAATGAGCAGCTTAAAAATCTGAATCCTAACAACGAGTTGGTTGGATAATTAGCCATTTTTATAGAGTATTTTTCGCATCAATTAAAAATACAGCACATCAATTAACGATATTTCGCGTCAAAAAAATATTCGGATAAAATTAAAAAAGTTTCCATCAAATAAAAAAGTTAGCTTCAAATAAGAAAATCTAGTATTAAGCATTTGAAAGTTTTATGGAGCTTTAACGAAAAATTGATTTACTGGTTAACTGCAAAATGATCATCGAATATTCACTTCATTGATGCAAAAAAACTTTCTACACCCTTTTACGATGTAAGAGCCTGATAGTTTCAGCAAGGCTCCAGGCCTGCGCCGGTGCTCCGCGCGGAGTGTGCCGTTCTTCCGCATCGAAAATTTCCGAAACGTGTCCCAAACAGCCCTCTTTTGTAACATGATCTGTCAGTGCTGCTATTGACCGATTGAGCAGATTTTGCATTTTTTCTGAATCTGGAAATGTCTTTTCGTATGCCTCGAAAAAATGGCCGATTAGCCAGGCCCACACTGTACCCTGATGATAGGCCGAATCTCTTTTATCGGGGCCGCCAATGTATCGAGGACAGTAATTTGGATCTGCCGGAGAAAGCGTTCTCAGTCCCAAAGGAGTATAAAGTTCCTTTTCAACGCAATCCATAACTTGCGGCCATCGCTCCGGCGACAGAACCGGATAATTAAGCGAGATCGAAAAAATCTGGTTTGGCCTTATAGCGTCATCTCGGCTTCCATTATTAACCACGTCAAATAAACAATTTTTTTCAGCATTCCAAAAAACTGCGTTGAAGCTCAAATATGCGAGGTCAGCCATTGCCTTGAACTTCGAGGCAAGGTTTGCTTTGCCGATCTTGTCAGCTAGCTCCGAGGCTGCTCGTAAAGCGTTATACCAAAGAGCCTGAATTTCTACAGGCTTTCCGATCCTCGGTGTAACGGAGCGGCCTGCAGATTTAGCGTCCATCCAGGTCAATTGAGTGTCGCTTTCTCCCGCAATCAGCAGTCCGTCAGTGTCCAGCCTAATATTGTATAGAGTGCCTCTGATATGATGCTCAATGATTTCATTGATTATTGGGAAGAAATAATCAGCAAGCTGCTGCTTTTTATCGCTATATTCCAGCAATGCTCTGACAGCCTCGATAAACCACAACGTTGCATCAACTGTATTGTATTCCGGCTCTGTACCCCAATCAGGGAATCGGTTTGGAATCAGCCCTTGTTCAAGGTATTTCGAGTATTGATAGAGTATGTCTGAGGCTTGAATCACTCTGGATGTAAACAGCAAAAGTCCCGGAAGCGAGATCATTGTATCCCTGCCCCAGTCGGTGAACCAAGGATATCCGGCAATAATCGAACGCCCTGAACCCCTCTTTATCAAATATTGGTCGGCAGACTGAAATAGCTGCGATAAAACCGTGTCTTCGCCGGCAGGTTTGGCCAGCCGCAGCCTTCGTCTTAATTCCGAACGCTCGATGCCGGCAAAAGCACTCCATTCAATCGGCCTGCCGGAGCTGATAATTATGTTGGCAGGTTTTCTTAAATCAAATTCGAGCTCAAAGGGTTGAAAGAGATCTTCGTAAGCATCGAATCCGCGCTCTGCTTCGATCGGGTAAAAGAAATTTCTATACCAATAGCCGGTTTGATGGACAGCTGCTGCATTGTGCGAGATGGCCACATCCGGCAGTGATTCATCCGAGTGTTTCAATGTAACCAGCCGCTCGCCGACCGTGAACGAAACATCGAAATCTGAATGCTCCCTCTGTAAATGATGGTATCCGACAAAGGCAAATAGCGGCCTGATTTTCAATTTTACTGATTTTGAACGGCTTCTTGACGGGCCTAGCAATCTGTAGCAAAGGGCAGTTGCCCTCCGCTGACTTACCATAAACAGACGCTTTTCAAGCCTAAGCTCGCCGATAGAAAAGATCCAGGTAGGAAATGGCGAAAGCGAAAAGCGTTCTATGAATTGATGGCCATTCGGGTGAGAAATATCACCAAAAAAATTTGTTGAAAGCTGATAGCTGTTTCCGGCAAATATCAATTCTTCTTCGAGTTTGGAAACAAGCCTTATCCTCTCTGATGGATTGGCAGGGTTGGCCGCTGTCAGTAAAGAGTGGTAACGGCGTGTATTTGCTCCTGAAACAGTGCCCATTGCAAACCCGCCCAAACCATCAGCCTCGAGCCACTCCAGGCTGCTGGAGTCCTCCAAATTACGGCATCGCCCGCTTTCGATAGTTATCATTTATTACAGTTTCTTTAACAATTTCAGTTGAAATCAAATCTTTTGGCAAATCAAGCCCCTTTGGCCGATTGAAATCAATTCTGATTTTGCTCAGCAGATTGCCTGTAATCTGCTTGATGATCTTACTGTGCAGAAGCAACTTTATTGCAATATCAGCTTATCGCAGGATTTTGCTATAAAGTTTTTCTGTATCTAAAACCATTTTCTCGAGCGAATAGTTCTCCAGAATCCTGCTCTTGTTTCTATCCCCTTCGATTTGCAACCTATAGGGGTCATCCAATTTATCAAGTATTATCTTGCACAGTGAGAGCGGGCTCTGCGGTTCGGCAAGGGCGTCATCCGGCAGTAGCTCGCGCGAGCCGGCAGTATCGGTGGCTGCAACCGGCTTTGCAAATGCCATAGCCTCGGCCATTGCCAACCCAAAGCTTTCAAAATGCGAGGCGGAAACAAAAAGGTCGATAGCTGAAAAAAACTCATCAGTACTGTCTAGCCAATCCAGAAAAAGCACAGAATTTTCAATACCGAGTGTTCTGGCCAGGCGTCGCAGATCACGGCGAAATTCCTGTCCTGTCGAGTTGTCGCGTCCTACTATGACAAACCGCGCATCATTTCGCGATTTGCAAATTTCAGAAGC
>DATLZX010000350.1:0-4574 GCA_035573795.1 Pyrinomonadaceae bacterium
TTTTCTGTCTTTATCGTTAAGATTTCACCATTGAGCACTCTTATTTTAACTGCCTCCAGAGCTGTTATAATTCTATCCGGTCCAAAGGCAACATCATGATTTCCTAGAACAGCATAAACACCGTATTTTGCCCTCAGGCCCATGAGGTGATTTGCTATGGTTTCGATCGGCATTGCAATACTTTCCGGATTCCTGCCCAGATTCAATGAGACAAAATCGCCAAGAATCAGCATCAAATCCGCGCTTTGCTCATTGGCTGTTTTTACAAGCTGATCGAGAGATTCTTCTGTAACATGGTTTGAGCCACCGTGGATATCAGAAATCAATAATATTTTTAATCCATCCAGACGTCTGTCCAGTCCTTGAATTTCCAAAATGTGCTGCCTGACTGCTAATCTTCTCGGTTCGATATAATATGAGGAAAAACAGCAAAGCACCAACTAGGGTAGCCGAACAAAAAATCAGCCATAGATAAACCCTTTTAGACATCAATTTGGAACTGCCTTGTTATTCAAATAAGAAACTTTTTCACCTAATAAGAAAACTAGAATCTGTTTGGCCTAAAGGTGTCTTTATCGGGAAAATTAAATTAAAAATTAGTCGGGGAAGGAAAGTATTCTCTCCACCTTTTATTGACGAGCTCAATTGTCTCTCGTGCAGGCTCGACCTCTTTCGGATACCAAGGCTTCATTCGCGAGTCAATTACTATCGGCGACTGGTACCTCAAATGATGATTTTCTACATCAGTTTTTTTGGCATGAATGTCTTTATCTGGTGAAAATCTCGTCCAGACACCCCATAAAAACTTTGCAGTAGTTTCAGCCAAGCCGATATTGTCTAAAAGCACTACCACCTGCCAATGTTTGAATTCTTCCATTAAAGCTATACGGCTCGGCAATTCAGGGTCAGAAGTATACTCATCTGCTTCAAGTGCCAGGCAGCCACCGCAAAAAACCTTGGCTTTCCTGATACCTGGTGGCAATTGGGAGTTGAACTGCCTCTCTAGCTCTCTTTTCTTTTCACCAAGCCCCATAAGTATTGCCTTGCTTCCGATATTTATTTTTCCGCTTGCATAGTCCAGAGTATCGAAAGAGGTATTCGATAGGATGAAAAAGTCTCTGCTCCAATCTACGCGTTCAAGTATGTATTCGAATAAGTTTGGAAATGACCGCAGATCTTGTGGTTTGTCAGTAATCAACAGAAATTTGGTCAACCCGAGCTGTCCTTCTCCAAGAATTCTGAATGCAGCGGTTAGAGCCTCCCTGCCGTAGCGTTCGCGCACAACTGCTGCCGCAAGTGAATGAAAGCCGGTTTCACCGTAACTCCAAACGTCGATCACTGCGGGCATCACAATCGGAAATATAGGAGAAAGCAGCTCCTGTAAGTAATCGCCGATGAAGAAATCCTCCTGCCTTGGTTTACCTACAACCGTGGCCGGGTATATAGCATCTCTGCGGTGGAGGATTTTGCTGACTTTGAAAATTGGGTAATCATGCCCGAGGGAGTAGTAGCCATAATGGTCGCCAAAAGGGCCCTCAGAGCGTCGTATCACGGGTGGCACTTCTCCGCAAATTGCAAATTCAGCTTCGGCAAAAATTCTGTGCGCATGGCCTTTGCGCTCTACCAGAGGAAGTCTTTCCCCGGCAAGAAGGGATGCAAAAATAACCTCAGGTACACCTTCGGGAAGCGGAGCAATTGCAGAGACAATAAGCGCTGGCGGCCCTCCAAGAAAAACTGTTACGGGTAGCGGCTCTCCCTTTTTCTCTGCTTCGTAATAATGAAAACCTCCGCCTTTTCCAATCTGCCAATGCATTCCCGTCGAGGTCTTGTCAAACCTCTGCATCCGGTACATCCCGATATTCGGCCTTTTATCTTCTGGGCTTTCTGTATAGACCAATGGCAATGTAACGAAGTGGCCTCCATCCTCCGGCCAAAGCTGCAAAAGCGGAAGGCTCTCCAGATCAGGTTCGTTATCTTCAACTTCTGTAATCGGGCCACTTGAGCGGGTTTTTGTTCCCAGCTTGAGCAGGTTTAGAAAAAGATCTCTATTTTTCCAAAAAGTTTCAAACCGCGGTGGAAAAATCTTTTGCGATAATTCCACGGCTTGGCGAATGAAAGCCTCAGGTCGACTTCCAAATGCTAGCTCGATCCGCTTTTTTGTTCCGAAAATATTTGTAATTACCGGAAATCGTGATCCCCTTACATTGGTAAATAGGATTGCGGGCCCATTTTCTTCGATTATTCTTCGGTGTATTTCGGCAATTTCAAGGTAAGGGTCAACCTCAGTTTCAACAAAAACAATCTCCCTTTCCCGCTTTAAAACCTCTATAAGAGATCGCAAATTACTATGCATGCAAAGCCTATCAAAAAAACACCAATTGAAAAGTACCAATCTAACCAAAATTAAATCTCGTAATAGCAGGAAATTACCTACCAGCAAAAGCTATCAAAAAAAATAAGTTTTCGCTTACTTTGGTTAATCCCAAGCTGGCTTTTTACTCTTATTGCCTCATTGAAATAATGCTTCAGCGCAGTTTGGAAAGGTCCAATTCACTTGCCTTGATAATCAAGGGTTTAATATCGGGAAACCTCTTAGAAAGGTCCTCGCGAAACTGGCTATAATCGCCTGCAATAATCAAATCACCCTGGTTAATTAGAGCGGAGATGCTTAAGATGTCTTTTGCTTTGACATTGTCAACGTTTGCAATAAACTGGGCCAGCACATCTGGCTCAAGGTTGAATTGAAGCAAGTCAGCGACTCCGTTTGAAAGTGAATCGGTCGTTTCAAGGTTTCGGCTAAAGCCGCCGATTACTGATGATTTTCTTGGAACCAATTCAGTCTCGGCTACTTCCCTACTGATCATTTTGGCAATTTCAGCAAGCATAAGTTGGGCTACTTCCGCCGCCGAAACAGTCTTTGTCTGGGCCCTCGCTATAAAATTACTGCTGTCAAAGCGCCAGCTAATGCTGCTGCCTGCGCCATAGCTTAATCCTCTTTTAATCCTAATCTCCGAATTGAGTCTTGATGAATAGCCTCCGCCAAGTATGGAATTCATCACAACAGCTTTGTAATAATCAGGGTTTACAACCGATTTACCGTTAGAGGATTTGGTTACTCTTGAAACATTGAGTTTTGCGGAATAAGCGACTGACGCCTGGCCTGAGTTTGGAAGATCAAGAATCAGTATCCTTCTTGGATTTTCAGCCTTTGCTGTGAAATTGCCGCTATCTTCAGCACCTTTTTGCCTATTGAATACGGCAGGCTTGGAATCGGCGGCAGTAGTTTTATTTTTCCATGAGCCAAAATATTTTGATGCAAGCTGGAGCGCTCTCTGCTCGGTTATGTCACCGACAAAAATTAAAAATGAGTTTTTAGGTTGGTAATACTCTTTGTAAAATTCTTTAATTTGACTGATTTTCAAAGCGTTTATGCTCTCCGGAGTCCCATCTTCCGGATGCTCTTTGAATGAAAAAACCGATGCTGCATAATTTGTTAGAAACCCAGGTTGGGTTAAATTGTACTTCGTATTGTCCAAAGTCTGAGATTTAAGCAAATCAAATTCAGACTCTGGAAAATTCGGATTCAGAACTACATCGGAAAATATCTCCATTGCATCTGATAGCTTATCAGACGTAACGCTTACTCTTACCCTTGTACTATTCCAGCCTGCAAATGCTGCGAGATCTGCCCCGAGAAATTCAGTCATTTCTGCGATTGTTTCTGCCGAACGCTTAGTTGTTCCTTTGGTGAGCATTCCGGCCGTAAAATTGGCCAAACCTTCATTTCCCGCACTTTCAATTCTTGAGTTTGCAGCAGTATTCAATAAAGTTACCGTCACCAGCGGGGTCGCATTTTTTTGAATTACATAAACCCTGAGGCCGTTAGGCAAGGTTTTATGCTGTGCCAAGGGTATATTGACCTTGCGCTGCGGCCCGGGTTCGGGCAATCCCTGCTGTGCATTCAAAACAGAAAAGGCAAATATAAAAACTGCGGTAAATAGCACGTATGCTATTAAAAATCTGATAGTCTTCATTTTATGATTCATTTCAAATGATTTCCGCATGGTCGCTGCCTCCTATTTTTTCTCTTGATTGTAGTAAATAACCACGCGGTTATTTGGTTTGAAGTATTTGTTCATCACCCGCTGAATATCCGCTATTGTAACAACCTGCAGCTTTTGTATGTCTTCATTTACTGCCGATGCTCTGCCGGCATATACTATCGAACGCTCGATGCTGATTGCCTTGCCATCGTTCGTTTCCCTCAGCTTAAGGCTGCTGGTTATGATCTGATTCTTGGCTTTTTCGAGCTCCTTTTCGGTAACGCCGTCTTTCTGAATCTTGCTCAATTCCTCAAGCAGCGCTTTTTCTAACTCTTCAGAGGTTCCTTTTTCCGAAGCGATTGCAATGAAACTAATCCTGCCGCCCTCAGCATTCAGTTCCAGGTCCATTTCAGCCTGTTGTGCGATTTGTTTATTTCTGACAAGCTCACGGTACAGCCGGGAACTTTCACCTCTTGACATTATCGAAGCTGCGAGCCTCAAAGCTGGTATATCTGCACTGGCTGTTTCCGG
>DATLZX010000351.1:0-3678 GCA_035573795.1 Pyrinomonadaceae bacterium
ACGGGTGAAAATCAAGCTGCACATTGTGCTCCAGGGCAGTTATTCACTGACTCAAAACCTATACAAAACTTAATCTCGATTTCGGATGAGCTTTCGCTAGAGCTGGAGAATCTGTTCGGTGAAACAGATGTAATTCACCGCAAGTTCAACCTGGCCGATTCCCGCGCAGAGGAAAACGGTTTGCGGGACGCATTGTTAGAAGCCGGAACGTTTGTTGCAGAAGCGGCAAGATACACAAGATTCGGACAGATCGAGGTTATTTACCCGCTGATGAAATCAGCTTTTGAAATTTATCAAACCAGGGGCGATGCGGCTTACAGGATGGCAGCAGTCAGGCAGCAACAAATGATCAAGCCAAATGATGAAGCTGACCTGAAAGCAAGGCAAGAAACTATAGGCATCCTGAACCTTTACGGTGAAATTTTAGCCAGTGCAGACCCTAGCCATGAAACCGTCCTAGGTTTTTATCCTAAAGACCTCTGGCAAGATTACAGAAAAGCAGCAAAACTAGCCGGTTTGCCCTAAAAAACGTCGGGGGAAAATAAGAAAAATTTACCGGTTTTTGAAAAAAGTTGAGTTTAGACCAGTAACCTTGGCCTATTTCAAAGAGCTTTTGCCTCCCGGTAAGCTAAATCTTATTCAATTCATTTCTGAAGAATTCAGATAATCCCACGATCTATCAGTAATTCGGCATTTAGAATTGCAGCCCCGGCTGCTCCGCGAATCGTATTATGGCTTAATGAAACAAACCGATAGTCCAAAACAGTGTCCGGGAAAATTCTGCCAACAGTAATTGCCATACCTTTTCCTACCTCGCGGTCAAGGCGGGGCTGCGGACGTATCGGTTCTTCTTGGATAACAATTGCAGGATCAGGAGCAGAGTGAAGTTTCAATGAAGGAAATTGCCTGAAAGCTTCAAGAACCTCTTCCAAAGTAGCAGTTTCTTTAAGCTTTACCCTGACAGAGGCAGTGTGGCCATCCATTACATTCACTCTGAAACATTGAGCGGAAACACTGAAGTTCGCTTTTTCAATCGAACCTTTTTTGAACTGGCCAAGTATTTTCTGTGACTCTGTTTCGACTTTTGGCTCTTCGCCAGCTATGTAAGGAATAACGTTATCAACAATATCAATAGAGGAAACGCCGGGGTAGCCGGCTCCTGAAACTGCTTGAAGCGTTGTTACAATTACATTTTCTACTTCAAATTTTCTATGCAATGCAGCTAGAGGCGGAGCAAAACTTACTACTGCGCAATTTGGATTTGTTAAAATAAAGCCTTTGCTGAAGCCGCGCTTTTGCTTTTGAATCTCGAGAAGTTCCAGGTGGTCAGCGTTCACTTCGGGAATTATCAATGGTACGTCTTCATCCATCCGATAACTAGACGAATTGCTCACTACGGGATAGCCTGCCCTTGCAAAGGCTTCTTCCGTCTCGCGGGCTACATTAGAAGGCAAGCTGGAAAAAATCAAATCACAATCAAGTGGCGGCTCTATTGGCTCTACAGTAAGGTGCCTGACATATTCAGGGATAGTTCCCGGAAGTTTCCAAGCGCAGGCTTCGACAAAAGGTTTTCCAACCGAACGGTCAGATGCTGCTACTGCAGAAATTTCAAATTGCGGGTGCCCCTCTAACAGCTGGATAAAACGCTGCCCGACCATACCGGTAGCACCCAGGATACCAATTCTGTATTTTTTCATTTCGGGTTCTATGTAAATTTCTAATTAGTTAACAGTTGCTTGCTGAATTTTGCAGCCTGAGAAATAGCTTCTGTGATATTGAATTTCTTATTAATTATAAGAAATCCCAATAAATAAACATCACAGAAAATTAGCAAAATAATTTGTGCCCGGCAAAAAGTGAACGCTCATTGCCGCAGGGCTTTTACCATACGCTCTACCCCTTCTTTCATTTTCTCCTCAGTATTGCAAAGCGAGATGCGGAGATACCCTTTCGCTTCTTCACCAAAGGCACGTCCCGGCACAGTGATAACGCCTGCGGCAAGGCATTTTTCCGCTATCTCCATATCGTCTCCAAATGGACGCACATCCAGCATTGTATAAAAGGCTCCTTCGGGTTTTGTAGCCTCTAGACCGAGTTTGTCCTTGAAGAGGTTAATCAAAATTTCGCCACGCTTCTTATATACATCGCGGGCCATCTGCTTGAATGCCTCGGCCTCATCAGTCCAGGCTTTCATGGAAGCCTTTTGAGTAATCGTGGAAGTGCATACGGTAAGATAACCATGCAAAACCTGAATCGAACGCATCACATCTTTATCAGAGCTTGCTGCCCAGCCAAGACGCCAGCCCGTCATACTCAAACTTTTCGAAAGGCCGCTTACGATTACTGTCCTTGCATAAAAGCGTGAGGCGGATTGCGGTTTTTCACCAAAATAAAGATCAGAATAGATTTCATCCGAAATCAGATAGACTCCGCTTTTGTCCAGAGCGGAGCTGATCTGCTCGAGATCCCGTACTTTTAGAATCTTACCGGTCGGATTTGATGGAGAAATCAAAACGGCAGCTTTGGTTCGGGGAGATAACTTGCTTGTGAATTCATCAATCGAGAATTCAAAGCCGTTCTCTTTTGGGAGCCGATAATACACGGGTTTGCCACCTGCCAACCTTACGCAAGCATCGTATGCCGGAAAACCGGGGTCAGGTATCAAGACTTCATCACCGCTATCAACAATGGCGAGCATTGCGGCAGTCATTGCTTCTTGTGAACCGCAAGTAATCACAACATTATTTTTATCAATTCCGAGATGAGGATATTGACTGGCAACCAATTCACGCAATTCCGGTATACCGGGATGGGATGTATAACCATTCTGTTCATTTACTGCGATCCTGGCAGCCTCCTGCCTCATAAAATCAGGCGTTGGAAGATCGGGCTCGCCCAAACCGAAATTGATGCTGCCGACAGGAGCCCGTTCAAAAAATTGCCTTATAAGCGTTGGCTGGAGCCCTTGCATACGACCCGGTAAACTGTAGCCAGTTGTAATGAGCGTCCTATTCATGCTTTCATCATTAGTATTTTGGGCTGCAGCCTCCTCACTTCGCCGCTGCTGTAAATCCTCTCGAATAGAAGCCACTTCCAGATTCAATTCGCCTTCGGCATGCGTTGTCGGATCAGCAGTAAGTATCCCGCCGATAGCTTCTACCTCACCTAAAATCGTCTGCCCGAGCGGCGGTATTTTTTCTTTGATTTTTTCCAGAATCCCTTCCTTCTGACTTTCTTGATTTTCAGACATACAGAATAACTTTGTTTAACCTTTATAAGTGCAATAAAATTCTCAGCTCCCGAGCCGAAAAATAAGGGCTCAAAGCTCAATTCAACAAATATAAATTACCTTAGCGCGTCTTCCAAAAGCGCTGAAGCCTCAGTCTTTTCGTCACGATATTTTATGATGACGGGACAATAAACGGAGATTCTGTGTTTGAGAGCAAATTCGCCTGCTACCTGTCTGGCACCCTGAACTACTACGGCATTTTCCGGTACTTCGAGCGGTTTATCTTTGCTGCTTCTTATTACTGTCTGATTAACGAGATCATAAATCGGAGTTGATCTAGTTAAAATCACGCCACTTGCTATAACAGCACGGCTCCTTACGATAGTTCCTTCATAGATTCCGGAGCCACCGCCTATAAAGCATTCATCTTCGATGATTACCGGATTTGC
>DATLZX010000352.1:0-4939 GCA_035573795.1 Pyrinomonadaceae bacterium
ACACTCGGCGCCTTTGTTGAATAAAACGAAAAATCTTCAGCGCCTGTAGTCCAGTCTGCATCAATAAGGTTTTCTTTCCCGACGGCTTTTTCTAGCGAGGGCAAGATTTTTTTCATTAGTGCCGGATCATTATATGTAACCAGTGTTTTTGTCTCGATCTCTACTTCCGCTGTTGCCCCCATGCTTTCAGCGATCTTTGTAACTGTCCGGCGGATTTTTTCATGAACCTCTTTTTGCATTGCAGGATCCAAAGTCCGGATCGTGCCGGACATAGTCAGTTCTTCGGGAATTATATTTTCGCGTATTCCGGAGTTTATCCTCCCGATACTGATAACTACGGGCGCTTTGGTAAGTTCTGACTCTCGGGCGACTATCATTTGCAGGCCGGTAAAAATCTGTGATGCAGCTGCAATCGGGTCAATCCCAAACCATGGCTGCGAACCGTGGGTTTGCCTGCCCTTGATTTTTATAGAGAACCAGTCGCTTGAAGCCATCAAAGGGCCAGAGCGATATTTGATTTTTCCTATCTCGGTCTGGGCATTGATGTGCAACCCGAAAATTACATCAATTTTTGGCGAATCCATCACGCCTTCTTTGATCATCAGCGGCGCTCCGCCTTCCTCTCCGGCTGGGGGGCCTTCTTCTGCCGGTTGGAAGATAAAGACTATAGTACCGCGAAGTCGGTTTTTCATCTCCGTAAGCACCTTTGCCGTGCCAAGAAGCATTGCCACATGCGAATCGTGTCCGCAGGCGTGCATGACGCCGGTTTTTTGCCCGTTGTATTCGGCAACTGCTTTCGAAGCGAATGGAAGCGAATTCCTCTCTGTTACGGGCAAAGCGTCCATGTCAGCCCGTAGCCCGATAACCGGACCCGCTGCATTGGTTCGCAAAATACCGACAACGCCTGTTTTGGCAATTCCTGTTTTAACCTCTAGCCCCATTGATCTGAGCTCGGCGGCTATGAATTTCGCAGTTTCGAATTCACGGTTTGAAAGCTCAGGGTGAGCATGCAAATACCTTCGCCATTCGATTACCTTGGGTAGGATTTTCTCAGTTTCGGCGGCAATTTCGCTGCTGCGATCCTGTGCAAATAATGCTGAGCAGATCGAGAGAATTACAACAGCGGCAAATAAAATTGTTTTCGACATTTCTTCTCCTTCAATTTAATCGGCAGTCAAAAAATTCGCTTGTAAAAAAACCTTAAAAAAGTAAGCATTACTTGACGGCTAAACGCTTCGACCAAGCAAAAGCAGGTCATTTTAGCTTTGCCTCAGGGAATATTTCTTAACATATAAAGCTCACTTGATTTTTCTTTAGTATCAGAGACAAGACTCCGCCTGGCCAACAGGATGAGCCTGACGCCCGATCTCAATGGGTAAACACCTTTCAAAACATAATTTGCGGAATAATGCCTTATTACCGCTTCATCTTGTTCCCCTTTTTTGGCAATCACTACATCAGCCGTCTGGTCAAAAGTAAAGTTTCCTGTAAAAATGGCATAAGGATAGTCTCGCAGATACCAGACAAGCGGCCAGTAATCTGGCGAGATGATTTGGACTTTAAGGTCTTTTTGCTTACCGGATTCTTTGGCGATTTTTTCGATTTCGCCCACCATTTCAAGAAATTCCGTTTGTGTGTGCGCGTAAACCATAGGCGCGTCTTCATCAGCATATCTGATGAAGTTCAGGTCCCAGGCCTTATAAGCCAGCCAGGCTATTGACAAAGCCAAAAGTGCTATTGCAGGTACTTTTACGAGCTTGTTTTTATAATTGGAGAACCTGTTTTCCAAAATCCACCCTAGACTTTCTCCTGACAAAAGGCACATCGGAAGTAGAAAAGATATTGAAAGCCAGGGTGTTTTGTAAGGAATCAAGGTGTAAACAATAAAAAGCGACAAAGACCAGATGGCAGCGAAAACTCCGAAAGCCCTTCGGCTGAGGAAAAGCGATGCAAAAACCGAAAACAATGAAAGAAGCAAAATCGGGGCGTCTGACTGCCATCCCCATACAAAATATGCGAAAAGTCCATTTTGTGTATGGTCTTTTGTGCCGGTCTCAGCCCAAAATTTGTATGCCTCGAAAAATCCGAGAATTCCCTGCGGATAGGTAAATACAGAGGAAAAATAGAAAACAAGAATAAATGCACCGATAAATGCTGCGACCAGTAATGCTTTGGCGTCAATGGAATTTTTAATAGAGGCTATGACTGCTCGTCCCAAATTGGCTTGCGGAAAGTGAGTGGTGGATTCAGTTCTGGAAGCCCGCGCAGAAGGTTCAATAACATTGTTTGAATATGGCTCATTGCCGAATTTGCCGGCTCTTGCCTCATTGTGTTTGATTTTTAAAGTGAGGTGCTTATCGAATTTATATATAAGCAAAACCGAAAGGCAAGGAGTCAATGCCAGCAGCAGGTAAAAAATGAAGGCAAAATCTTCTTTCGGATTGGTTTGCAACAGCCAGGAAATCGCCTGGGAGAATTCAACTGCATCCTGAGAAAACTTCCACTTCGAAACAATACCCAGAGCAACGCCGAATGCCGCCGCCAGAATGAAAATTTTCCATGGAAAGCTCCCTTTTGACGCCTTCTCTTGGATGCTATTTCGGATCAATACTGCCAGAACTCCAGAGAAAATCGCCACAAGCGTAAGAAAAGATGTTTCCTTTGTTGCCAGCATCAGCGCAATACAAGAAATCGCTAGAATGAGATAAAGCTGCCTGCCATTATCCCAAGCCAAAAGCTGGCGGATGATCAAGGCCGTAATTAACAGTGAGGCAGTTGCCAATATTGCTAAGAAACCCCATCTGGCAAAATATTGAGATAAATTGGCAATGTCGCCCACCCGCCACAAAATCCCGTAAAGGCTTGTAAAAAGTAAAAGGCATGCCCAGAAGATGGAAAAAGGCCCGGCCGCTTTTTCGCGAAAGTAGCAAACGACTGAAACAACTAAAGCCAGTGCGAGAAAGACAAAAAAGGTTTCGTGTATAAAATAGCGGCTGATGTAGATCAACCCTGGAGATGCGGCGGCAAAGAGCGCTGCAGACAATGTGCCGATTCGGCCCATTTCTGGCCTTAACCAAAAAATCAGTGCTACGGTCGCTATTCCCCAAACCGCAACGCTGAGGCGAATCGAAAAGGTATTAAGTCCAAAAACCTCGCTGAATGCCAAGGCTATATAATACAGCGTCGGACCATGATAATTTGCAGGGTCGTAATGATAGAAGCCGTTACGAAAGAGATTTGTTAAAAAATAGCCATTTACTCCCTCGTCATGATGCAGCGGCCGCAGTTCGAGCAAGTACAATCGCAGGAAAGAAGCCAAAAGCAATATCGCACCGGCCGCAGCATAATACCATGGTTCGTACTTCATAATGCTCGCCAACGCTGCGGCAATCGGATTGGCAGCAATCGGATTGCTTGAGGCTGCCTTGATGGTTTCCGCAGGCACGATTTCCCTGGAACTCTCGTAAACTTTTTTGCCGTTCTGCCCCATTAAACAAACATTGACCGGATAATCAACTCAGCTAGCAAACGAATTCCTGGCTAGAGTGAAAATCCACTGAATTAGCCGGATAATGCTGAATCATTCAGTCTATATTAACCAGATAAGATATCGAGTCAAAAATAAATCAGGCTATCGTTAATCATTAAATTCAAAATTTGAAAAAAATTTTCTGACTTTATCTGACTTTATATAGGCGGTAATTACCGATTTCTGTTTCTAGAGGGAACTGACGAAAAAACTGCTCGTTTACATAAAGCATTGATTTTTCGGCAGGAGAAATCAAAACGTAATTTATCCTGTTTTCTTGGATAAGCTGCTTTGCCCTTAAGCCTCCGCGATAAATTTCGTTTGTTATACTTTCACGCGTTGTGTAATCAATACCGTGCGATGAGAGATGCCCGGGATATCGCATAAATGACAGTCCTCCGGTCAAAACCGAAGCAGTGTTGTATGTCGGAGCATTCAAAATTACAGACTTTGAGGGAAGCTTTGAGCGAGCCGCATCGCCGAATGCTGCTGCCTGAGCATCGAAAACCCTGTAATTGATCGCAGAAGAGATCGTTCTCCAGACATCGCTTGCGCCCGCCAAAGTAAGGCAAATAAATAAAATTGCTGCAATGGGTTTGCCGAATCTGGGTTGTTGCCAGATTATCGCCAGAGCATAAGCGGCAAATGCAGCAGAAGCTGCCAGCCAGTAAACAAGTAGCTTGATGTTATCCCATTGCCACGGTGCAAACTTGAATAAATTCGATAGCAGAAAAATAACCGCAAATGGAATATAGCCAAAAAAGAGGTCTTTGATTTCAGGCTTGTTGTCCTTGTCGTATGAACTATACCTTAGGAAAAAACCCAGTATGGTTAACGGTATCAGCAGGCCGGTATTTTTGAGCCAAAACCAAATAAGGTTGTTGCCCTGGCTGTCCCAGCCGGGAGCAAAAGCTATAAATTTTTCGGCGTCTGAAGCCGAGCCGGCCGATGCCCAGAAAAGCTCCGCAAGTGCAAAAACCGCAGTAGCAGCACCGAAAAACAACAGCCGCCGGCGGGCCGATTTATAAAATAAAAAATTGAATAAACTCACAATGAATAAAACAATCAGGCTGTGGAGATGAATTAATGGAAGAAGCCCGGCAATAAAACCGAGTATAAGCGGCTTTGATAAATTTGAAGCGGCAGAAGGTTCGCCTTCTTTTTCCCTAAAGGAGTTGATAGAAATAATCAAAAAAAGCGTGAGCGGCAGCCCCAGAAGTAGGCTTCTCTGAGTAATCAATAGCGTTGTAAGTGTATTGCCCCAACGAAAATCTTCGCCGATGGTATAATCCCTCGGGATAGAAAAGAGAAACTCGAAAAAGCTTTGGTTCGATTGAAAAAAATCATTTATCAGATAGTAAAAGCCCAGACCGCCGCTTAATAAAAACAGAATGCCGGGCAACCATCCCG
>DATLZX010000353.1:0-2216 GCA_035573795.1 Pyrinomonadaceae bacterium
TCCAAAAAACGAACGCCAGTTAAGCGAGGCCTTCAAGCAGATTGAAGAAGAAATGCGCTCGCAATATCTTGTCGCATACGAGCCGGACAATCAAGCACTCGATGGCTCATACCGGACGATAGAAATCGAGATAGTAAATCCAGAGCTTTCCAAACAGAAAATCCAGCTTACGCACCGAAAAGGCTATTTCGCCCGAAAAGTAAATTAATCATTTTTGGCAGCGTAAATAGTCCGCCGTAACCCGATACGCCTCTGCCTACTGACTGAAAAAGCCTAGTAAGCAACTATTGCAATCTATTGCATGCACTTGCTCGGGTTTAATATGGGTTTGCTTTATGGATTGATTTCTTCATGAATTTCAATAGGACAGCACTTCCATACTTTTGAACTTTCCGTTTCGCATTCTGATTATCCAGATCGTCCCGTACTCGTTTTCATCCAGATTCTGAAAAAGCTGTTTGTTTACCAAAGATTTACCAGGCCCGGAATTGTGTTACTGTGCCCTACAATTAAGAAGCGCTTTCTCTTGCTATTGAAAATCTTTGAAATCAACTTTTCATTTTGCTTTGCATCGTAAAAGTTGATTTTAAGCCTGCGCGAATTTGCCGTAGGCTCGGCCGTTTCCCTGGTTCTGGAATAATTGGTTGAGTAAACTTCACCAATTTTGTATTTCTTGAGGATTTTGGCAAGGTTTGCTGCTCTTTGCTGTCCGGCTTGGCTAAGCGGAGGATCATCTTTATTGACTGCAGGATCGTCCCGGTTATCTTCATCGGATGGGATCAATTTCTCAGCATGCCGAACAAGGATTATCGTTTTTTTCTTTTGTGAGTATACGGCCGAATGCCATCCCGATGCTATGATCAAAGTTCCGGCTATCAAAAAAGATAGCCCTGACAAAAATATTTTCCTCATTGTCTTGTTTTGGGAATGCCCTGATGTTTGAAAATTATCTGTACCTTGTAATTTTTTCAATCCTTTCCCTTCTCATCAATAAACATCTTGCCTGGGTTCAAGATACCTTTGGGGTCGAATATTTTCTTGATGGCTTTCATTATCTCGAGCGTCGGCTTATCAACTGCATAATCCAAATATTGCGCTTTTACATATCCTATTCCATGCTCACCCGATATCGTTCCCCCGAGGTCGACCGCCAGCCTGAATGTCTCTGAAACACATTTTCTAGCCCGAGCAATCGCTTCCTTGTCGCTTCTATCCACGACAAAATTGACATGGATATTACCGTCGCCGGCATGGCCGAAGTTTGCCACAAATGTATTATTCTTTTTGCCTATTGCCTCGATTTCCGAAATCAATTTGGGAACTTTCGACCGCGGGACAACTACATCTTCATTGATTTTGAGGCTGCCGTATTTCATCAAGCTGGGGCTGATAGCGCGCCTTACGTCCCAGAGGCGGTCTTCCTCTTCAGCATTTTTTGCCCTGATTACGTCGAACCCGCCATTTTCCTTGATTATTGTCTCAACAATTTTAGAGCTTCTTTCGACTTCATCCTTGCTGCCGTCTACTGCGACCAGAAGGATCGCTCCTGCATCAGGCGAAAGTCCGAATGCATAAGATTGCTCTACAGCCTCGACACAGTATCTGTCTATCACTTCCATTGCCATCGGCAGGATCCTGGCAGGGGTGAATTTGGTCAAAACCCTGCAAGCTTCCTCCATTGTTTTGAAATTAGCCCTCACCGTAGCAGTTGCCTCCGGCATCGGCAGCAATCTTAGAGTGGCTTCGGTAATAATCCCGAGCATTCCTTCTGAACCGCACATCAGCCCTGTCAGATCAAAGCCGACGACGTTTTTAACTGTTTTACCTCCGGTTCTGATTATTTCACCCGTTGCCGTTACAACCTCTAGCCCCAAAACATGATGCTTCGTTACTCCATATTTCGGAGTTCGCATTCCTCCCGCATTTTCTGCAATATTGCCGCCGATATAGCTATCTTTGTAACTTGCCGGATCCGGTGCAAACAGAAGACCCTTTGCCTCTGCAGCTTTTTGCAGTGCGTAGGTTGTAATCCCAGGCTGACAGATGGCATATAGATCATCTGCATTGATTTCTAAAATCTTGTTCATCCTGTCAGTGCCGATAACTATACCGCCCTCGATAGGCACTGCGCCGCCTGTATAGCCAACTCCGCCGCCGCGGGCAGTAACCGGAAATACTACTTCATTGGCAAGTTTAAGTATCTCGCTTACCTGCTC
>DATLZX010000354.1:0-3673 GCA_035573795.1 Pyrinomonadaceae bacterium
TCAAAGCTTATCTCTTCCAGAAGGTTTTCAAGCATTGTATGAAGCCTTCTGGCCCCAATATTTTCGCTGCTTGAATTGATTTCGCTGGCCATTTCCGCGATTTTCCTAATTGCCTGAGGTGTAAACTCCAACTCGATGCCCTCGGTTGATAATAGAGCCTGGTATTGCTTAATCAGTGAGTTTTTAGGCTGGATCAAAATCCTTTCCAGGTCATCAACCGTCAAGGGCTCGAGCTCAACCCTGATTGGGAAACGCCCCTGAAGCTCAGGAATCAAATCGCTGGGTTTCGAGAGGTGAAATGCCCCTGCAGCGATGAAAAGTATGTGCTCGGTGCTAACCATGCCGTAGCGGGTATTCACGTTTGTGCCCTCTACAATGGGCAGAAGGTCTCTCTGGACGCCCTCGCGGGAAACATCAGGACCAACTGAAGAGCTTCTACCGGCAATCTTGTCAATTTCATCCAGAAAGACGATGCCCGATTGTTGCACTTTCTCCAAACCTCGGCGAATGATTTGCTCGTTATCAACCAGTCGCTCCTGCTCATCCTTTATCAGATACCTTTTTGCGTCAGAAACTTTCAATTTTTTTCGTACATTTTTTGTAGGAAAAATACTGCCGAGCATGTCGCGGATGTTCAACCCCATTTCCTCAACGCCCTGGCCGCCTATAAAATCAATTGTTGCAACGTTTGGCTTGTCCTGAACTTCTATTTCGATCATCCTGTCATCAAAATGGCCCGAACGGAGCTGCTCTCGAATTTTTTCTCGGGTGGTTTTGCGGCGTTGGTTGGCTTCCTCCTGATTGTTTTCAAAGATCGGAGCTTGCGGAAATAAGATATCTATAAGCCTCTCCTCGGCATTTATTTCAGCTTGGGCGAGAACCTCCTCATAAGCAGATTGCCGAACAATTTCAATGCCGACTTCGGTAAGTTCGCGGATTATGCTTTCTACATCGCGGCCAACGTAGCCGACCTCCGTAAATTTTGAGGCCTCGATTTTGATAAAAGGCGAGTCAGCAATCCGAGAAAGCCTGCGGGCAATTTCTGTTTTACCGACACCGGTTGCCCCTATCATCAAGATGTTTTTGGGGAGTACGTCGGACGCTATTTCAGGAGGAAGCTTCTGTCGTCTGACACGGTTACGCAGGGCAATGGCAACGGCACGCTTTGCAGCCGATTGCCCGACAACATAGTTATCAAGTTCGGCAACAATCTGTCTTGGAGTCAAACGATCAAAACCAGTTTTTTTGAATTCTGAGGTTTCACCGGGAAGTTCGATTACCATATGTTTTCGTCTGTTTTTGTATAATCCGAGAATAAACTCATGCCGTAATTTCGCAAAATCAGAGAACCTCGAGAGTTATTTCATGATTTGTATAAATACAAATTTCAGAGGCTATCTGAAGAGCAGACCGAGCTATTTCAGGAGCAGTGAGATTAGAGTTTCTGATCAGAGCCCTTGCTGCCGCTAGGGCATACATACCGCCGGATCCAATGGCAAGAAGCCCATCGTCAGAGGAAATGACGTCGCCTTTGCCAGAAATCAAAAAAGCATCATTGCTATCAGCGACAATCATCAAGGCCTCCAATTGGCGTAGGAATTTATCCGTGCGCCAATCTTTGGCCAGTTCGACGGCTGCCCGCTCCAGCCTAAGCTGAAATTGCTCTAATTTTGACTCGAATCTGGAAAGAAGAGTGAAAGCGTCGGCTGTGGATCCGGCAAATCCTGCAAGCACTTTGCCCGAAGCCATTCTTCTGATTTTCTCAGCCCTTGATTTGATAACCGTTTCGCCAAGGGTAACCTGGCCATCGGCTGCCATTGCTACCTGGCCCTGATGACGCACTAAAATTACTGTAGTAGAGCGTGTTTTAATTTTTTTCATACTTCTAGAAAATAATAAAAATTTTTGCGCTATTTTGATATTAGGGCGAAAGCCAGCTTATCTCAAATTGACATATGCCAATGCGATAACGGACGATAGGATTGTCAATATGCTAAAGAGATCATCAATAATCGGCGTGGCAATGCGCATAGATCTTGATCAAGACAGATATTATGCGGCAAGAGAATATACGGAAGCGGTTTTAGGAAGCGGCGGAGTACCGCTTCACATTCCGCCTTTTGTAAACAAAGAGTTTGCTGAAGCAGTTGTAAGCAGGCTGGACGGCTTGATGCTTGTTGGCAGTGATACTGACGTTGATCCTGCAAGATATGGTGAAGAGCCGCATCCTAAATTGGGATTAGTTAATAACCAAAAAGATGAATCGGATATTTTACTTATCGCCGAGGCTGAGCGAAAGGGAATTCCGATACTTGGGATCTGCTATGGATGTCAAGTGCTATGTGTTTCCAGGGGTGGTTCGTTACTGCAGGACATAGAAGCCCAGGTAGAAAACCCGATAAAGCATTCTCAGGGGAAGCCTCGCGGAAGGGCATCCCACAGCATAGAGATTGTGAAGGGAAGTAAGCTAGAAAAAGCTTTAGGTGTCGGAGACTCGACAATTAGAGTAAATTCTCATCATCATCAGGCTATCAACAGGTTAGGACGGAATTTATCATTGGCAGCACGATCATCAGACGGGATGATTGAAGCAATAGAAGACAGTAGGGAAGAAAAATGGATTATCGGGGTTCAATGGCACCCGGAATGCAGCTGGCAAGGGCATCAGACTTCAGTAAACTTGTTTAGGAGCTTTATTGAAGTTTGCTCACAGAGAGATTTGCATCAGACAGCTTAATAGTTTACTTCATGTCAATTATTTGATTAATAAAAACTATGAATAAATACATTAGATAGTAGATGTTAAATTATTACAAATACATTATTTATTAACATAAAGTTTTAGATTAAATGACGAACTCTGACAGTTCATTTCATACTTTAAACTCAAGTAAACTCAACTCAAAATAAAAATGGCTGAAAAACCAAAAAAACTTAATCCTTTTACAGCTTGCGGGCTCGCCTGGCTCTTCCCCGGAGCAGGCCATTTTGCAATTGGTAAAGCGAAAAGAGGAATAGTCATCTCTGCTTCGATCTGGCTGATGCTCATAATAGGTTTGATAAGCAAGGGAGCCTATTATCCCGGTTTTGATTATAAAGACGGGCAACTCTTATATCTCATGAATTTTTTTGCCAAACTTGGCAGTTTTACGGGCGGATTAGTAACCTTCTTAGGCTCTGTAACTCCCGATCCCAAGGCAGCTGCTTCTCCAGTTTTTGAGTATGGCGGGCGCTTGATAGAGATTGCCGGGTTACTCAATTATCTTGCAACGCTCGATGTTTTCGATATTTTATCCGGTAGAAAGCAATGAAACATTTTTTATATTTAGTACTATTTGCCGTAACGATTGGCGCGG
Organism: Pyrinomonadaceae bacterium; assembly: GCA_035573795.1. Taxonomy (GTDB): domain Bacteria; phylum Acidobacteriota; class Blastocatellia; order Pyrinomonadales; family Pyrinomonadaceae; genus OLB17. Next base: position 3,357 of record DATLZX010000354.1, read on the forward strand.
TTTTTTGTGCCCTGAGCGAGGGCAGTTCACGTGAAAAAATAACTCATGGACTTAAAGCATTTCTTCAATTCCTCATTATCAGTATGGTCCTGGCCTGGGTATTTTATTTCATTCCCTGGTAGTATCGGCCGGAAGTAAAAACCTAATCCCATAAAGAAAAGCTGATGACAAATATACCTTCCGAGAGACAATTTATCTGAAATGCCGGTTTTAGAATCAGAAGCAGTGGTTTTACGCAGTTATGATCTCAAAGAGGCGGATAGGATAATTGTTCTGTTTACCAGGGAATTTGGAATCTTAAGATGTGTGGCAAAGGG
>DATLZX010000355.1:0-2734 GCA_035573795.1 Pyrinomonadaceae bacterium
GCCTCGCAGCGCAGATTTCCTTTTTCCATGTCCGCATCAGAAGCTCCGATCCAAGACAAAACCCTTCTGACATGGTTAACGTAATCAAAAGCCTGCCAGGATGAGCGAAAATCCGGCGCGGTTACAATTTCTCCGAGCGGAGTGCCCGCACGATTGAGGTCAATATAGGAAAACCGATCAACATCGCTGAAGCCCTCATGGACGTTTTTTCCGGCGTCTTCTTCCAGGTGCATCCGCTGGATGGTTATTGTCATCGGACGCCAATCTTTCGCATGTCCATGTTCATCTCTTTCAGCCGTTAGAATAGTTAACTTGCCATTTGCGGAAAATGGCTTGTCATATTGCGAGATCTGATAACCTTTAGGTAGATCCGGATAAAAGTAATTTTTCCGGGCGAAGATTGAAACTGGTTGGATCTCAAGCCCCAGTGCAAGTGCAGCTTTCGCCCCCAAAACAACTGCCTCCCTGTTCAGCACCGGTAGTGAGCCGGGCAAGCCAAGACAAACGGGACAAGTTCGCGTATTTGGCTCGCCTCCATGGCTGACCGGGCAAGAGCAGAAAATCTTGCTCCGGGTAGAGAGTTGAACGTGAATTTCCATTCCAATTACTGCTTCCCAACCTGTTTTCATAAACTGAACTTAAACTGTAAAACGATTAAATCTGTTTCAAAATAAATAATTCTAAGATACTGCGCAAACCTATCTACCCGCAATCAAGAAGGTAGTGTATGACTAGTCACAGATAAACTCTAAGGTCTTAATCGAAATCTATAAGTATGCAGACTGCAGTATTTCTATTAAATCAAAAGACTTCTTTGTGAGCATTTAAGTTAGAAAAGCACTTTTTAATAGCTCTCAGAGACCGCTCATAAAATCAGGATGTAATTCTGCCGGCAGCGTCCCGACGAGCCACTTAGTTTCGATCAAATGCTTTTGGCAAAAGATTGTTCACACTGAAAGCCTACGGCCTGTGGTTTTGCCTTGGCTCACGCCATGCGGGGCGCGGGATGTATGGCTGCGGCGGCATCCAGATATAACTCGATCTTGAGCCTGGCTCATAAACCACACCGCCCGGAGTAGCCCTCCAGTAAACCTGTCCGTACGGACGGTTCCAAATAGGCACATTCCTATACAATCTGTTGCCGTAAAGGTAAAACTCAGCATAAAGCGGTGGCTGCTGCATATAGATGTAATTTTGTTGAGGCTGGCTTGATGCCAGCGCCGATTCTAACTCGGCTTCGGCCTGTTCTTTTGCAAGTCTCAGGCTTTTTAATTTAAGTGCAAGTTCCTCTCTTTCCTTTTGCTCGGCTGCCTGTTGCTTTTCAATATCCTCTCTTGTGAGTCCAATAGATTTGTAATAATCATCTAGCTGTTTTTCAGCAGCAAGCCTTCTCTGTCGGAATTTTTCGAGGTCGGCGTTTGTAACGGTCTTAGTCTGCGAAAAACTGATTTGGGCATTCATCCCTAGCAAACAAGTTGTCATTGCTGCAAAAAATAATCGTGCGCCCATTTTTTAACCCTCCTTTTTTTGAAAACCCTTGCCTTTGTCCTGCAACCTGCTTGAGCAAAAACCAAGCTGGTTGCAGACTGGCGGTTTGTTTTCTTTTCAGCCTGTCTTTCGAATCTACTTGATTATTCTATCAGGCCTATTTCAACTTCATCTGTTGTTTACCCACGAGCTGTTAAACACCTCGCGCAACAACAACTTTAACTTTCACCTTACTTGAATCCTAGCATGTTTGGGCGCACGATGTCAGCATTTTCATTAATTTGTCATTCTTTCAACGATCATTATTGTTTCTTTTGCAATTTGGATATTGAGTGACTAAGTTAATTTGAGATATATAATTTACAGTCCGTTAACCCGGCCACTTACGCATTCAGAATCCAAAAGAAGCACCGATTCTGGCACTCCTTCCGGCGGTTCGAAACCCATTTTCGAAATACTCGAAGTCGAAAAGGTTTTCTATCGTCCCGAAGACCCTCATTTGAAATTTCTCGCCGTTAAGAGGGATATTGTAACCGGCTGTCAGGTCTGCCCTGCGGTTTCCTCTAAAGCGATAAACGTAGGTTTGAAATGTCGAATTGCTGAAAATAGGGGCAAGGTAAGAACTTGTCGCCTCTAGGTCGAAGTTAATCCAAGCCCTTGCAAAATTTTGATTTATGACCAAGCCAAACCTATGGTCAGGAATGCCCAGAGTTTTTATCAATCCGCTGCCATTCACCTGCGGCTCTTTTTGGTCTGAATTAGTAAAAGTATAGTTAGCTCTTATCAAGCTTGATTTATATGGCAAGATATCTGCTGAAAATTCTACACCTCGCGCTATCCCGCCTTTTTGATTCAGGTATCCGCCAAATGGCCGCGGTGTTGAACCGATATTTCTCACCACATTGCCAAAACCGATCGTATCCAAAAGCTTTGTGTAAAAATAAACAGCCGATAACTTCAGTTTTGATTTTATTAGCTTTTGCTCTATTCCGGCATCGAATCCAAAAGACCTCTCCGGCTTTAGTTCAGGGTCGCCCAAGGCTACAAATGGCGGATTGAAAAATCCGCTGAAAAAAGTCCCGTATCTTTCATATAGCGAAGGCAAGCGGTAGCCGTTTCCAACATGAAAGCGCAAAGATGTGCCGGTTTTCTCAATTCCATAGACTGCTGAGCCGTCAAAAGTAATTGCATGAGGCGGATCTAGCCCCTGTAATCCTTGGTATGGAGAATTTGTCGAGCTGAATCT
>DATLZX010000356.1:0-6573 GCA_035573795.1 Pyrinomonadaceae bacterium
TTTATATTTTAATAGCAATCGAAACTCGATCTAAAAGCAAAGAATAATGGACGGACATATAAAAAGATTTATCAGGCACCATTTCCGACACTTTAATGCGGCTGCATTGATAGATGCATCCCAAGCCTATGTGGATCACCTAGAAAAAGGCGGCAAGATGATGATAACGTTGGCAGGGGCAATGTCAACCGCCGAGCTCGGCCTTAGTCTGGCTGAGATGATAAGACAGGATAAAGTGCAGATCATCTCTTGTACCGGAGCAAACCTTGAAGAAGATCTCTTCAACCTCGTTGCGCATGATTTTTATGAACGTGTCCCAAATTATCGTGACCTGACTCCTGATGATGAGCTTTCATTATTAAAGCGGCACATGAACCGCGTAACAGATACTTGCATTCCTGAGTTCGAAGCCATGCGTCGGCTCGAAAAAGCAATGGTTGAAGTCTGGACCAAAGCCGAAGCTGAGGGTAAAAGATATTTTCCGCATGAGTTCATGTATCAGGCCCTGCTTAATGGCTCGCTAAGCGAATACTATCAAATAGATATTAAAGATAGCTGGATGTATGCTGCCGCTGAGCGCAACCTACCGATAGTAGTTCCAGGTTGGGAAGATTCTACAATGGGAAATATGTATGCTGCGCATGTGATGTGCGGAGATATTGAAAATGTTCATACTGTGCGCACCGGCATTGAATACATGACCTGGCTTGCCGAATGGTATACTCAAGAATCGCAAAATGCATCAATTGGGTTTTTCCAGATTGGCGGTGGTATTGCCGGAGATTTTCCGATCTGTGTCGTCCCTATGTTGCATCAGGATTTACAGCGAGAAAATATTCCTACTTGGGGCTATTTCTGCCAGATTTCTGATTCTACAACTTCATATGGTTCGTATTCGGGCGCAGTGCCGAATGAAAAAATTACTTGGGGCAAGCTCGATGTTACCACCCCCAAATTTATTATTGAATCTGATGCTTCAATCGTAGCTCCTCTGGTTTTTGCCTACGTTTTGGGATGGTGATTATGTTGATCAATATCAACAATTTCTACAATTCAATACTTCTAGAAAGAAAATGAAGAAAATCGTCGTAACTGGTGGGGCAGGCTTTATCGGAAGCGCCTTGGCATATCAATTGAACAACTTTGGATATACCAACATTCTTATTGTTGATCGGCTCGATGCGTCAACTAAGTGGAAAAATCTCGTACCCTTAAGATTTCTTGATTACATAGATGCTGACCAGTTTCTTAGCGTCATTGAACAATTGGATGACCTCGACTGTATTTTTCACCTTGGAGCCTGTTCTTCAACAACCGAGCAAAATGCAAAATACGTAATTGACAATAATTTTCTATATACCAAACAGCTTGCAACCTTTGCCGTCTCCAAAGAAATCAAGTTCATTTACGCTTCATCTGCAGCAACTTATGGCGATGGCAGCAAAGGCATGGAAGATTTCCAGCAGCTAGATTACCTGCAAACCCTCAGGCCGCTCAATCCTTACGGTTACTCTAAACATCTTTTTGATTTGTTTGCGGCAAAAACCTCTATGTTCAATAGCATCGTTGGACTGAAGTATTTCAACGTTTTCGGTCCTAATGAATACCACAAAGGTGATATGCGCTCCTTGGTGTTGAAGGCTTATGAGCAAGTTGCTAACTCTGGCTGCATTAGCCTTTTTAAGAGCTATAACGACAACTATCTCGACGGAGAATTTGGCCGCGATTTTCTCTATGTCAAAGATGCGGTTTCAATGACGCTTCACTTATTTAATAACTATGTTCCTGGTTTGTACAATATTGGTTCCGGTGAGATGAATACCTGGAACAGATTGGCAAAAGCTATTTTCAAAGCTTTGGACAAACAGCCTCATATCAGATACATCGAAATGCCTGAAAACATCAGAGGCAGTTATCAGTACTACACAAAAGCCGACATTAGCAAGCTGCGACAGACAGGCTTTGACTCTCAGCTTACACCTCTTGAAGATGCCGTAGCTGATTACGTCAAGAATTATCTATCTGGTTATAAACATCTGGGTGAATAAAATCTCAGTCCTTACCAATCATCGAAATAAGTCCAGATTTCTTTTATCACCCGGCAATTTATCAATCTTACCTTAAAGACCGCTTACATAGTTTCTTTAACTAGGCTTGCTTGCTAAAATAAACTCTATAAGGAGTTTATTGCATTTATTATCTTTTAGGACATCGCTTACTCAAAAAACATGCGAATTTTTCATGATATTGAAAATGCAAGCCTGCAGCGACCAACCGTACTAACGCTCGGCGTTTTCGATGGCCTTCACCTTGGCCATCAGGCAATAATGAAAAAAACCGTTGAACGAGCCAAAGCTCTCTCCTTGGTTTCGACTGCGATCACCTTTGACCCGCATCCTCGCTCGATACTGCATCCTGATGCAGCACCACCGCTTTTACAAACGCTTGATCAGCGATTGGCAAATTTCGAATTTCTTGGAATCCAACAGGCGATCGTCATCCGCTTTGATAAGGAATTCGCCTCGACTCAAGCCGAAGATTTTATAAGAGAGGTGATTGTCTCCCGCTTGCATGCTCGAGAAGTTTACATTGGCAAAGATTTTGCATTTGGAAGCGGTAGAAAAGGAAACATAGAATTGTTGAAAACACTTGGTAATGAACTTGGTTTCAAAGCCGAAGCGATCGGCGATGTAATGCTTAGGGGACGCCGTGTGAGCTCTTCTGAAATTCGCAAGCTTCTCTCCGACGGAAAGGTGAATATTGTACGGGCAATGCTTGGCCGGCCATATGGAATCGAGGGTGTGATCGTTCAGGGCTCGAATCGCGGTCACCAACTTGGCTTTCCGACTGCCAATCTGCATCCGCATAATCGTGTCATCCCTAAATTTGGTGTTTATGTTACTACAACTCTGATTGATGGCCGATGGTACAACAGCATAACGAATGTTGGCATAAGACCGACGTTTGAAACCGATTCGGAACCTTCTATCGAAACATTTATATTTGATTTTGATGGAAATCTTTACGGCGATGTAATCAGAGTGCGTTTTCTGCACAGAATCAGAAATGAAAAACGCTTTGAAAACATCGAGCAATTAAAGCAGCAAATTCAGCGTGATGTGAAAACTGCAGTTGAATATTTTAAGCGCAAACCGGTCAAGAAGTTGATGGACAGCTTGCAGCCGCGTGTTCGCTGGGCCGTTTAATAATCAGGAATTAAAATGAACGATATTGAAAAAAAGCTGGAATCCGAGTCAAGCCAAGTCCACTTGAGCTTGCAATCCGGATCAGAAAACGATCTGCGAAAATCCGACCACATTTTGCCCGGTTCTAGTTACTTGCCCGTGGCCGATAAACAATCTGAAAACCGGCAATCAATCAACAAGATTTTGAAAAGCGAAGCCGCCGTTGCCGCGCGTTATGAGGGCGTCCGTGGTTTGTTGCGTTTTTTGCAAATTTGCAGTGTTATATTTCGCCTCGCAATTTACCTTTACCTCGATGATTTAGAGATGCATAGAAAGCGTCAAGTACGCTTTGCACGTGAAAGGCTTCGAACGGCGCTTCGTCTAACCCGCGCTGCGGTCTATGGTGAGTGGTTGTATAGAAAAAGGCTGGACTTGAATTACTTTTTCCTCAGAATTCTAAGACGCTTATTTATAGGGAAAATAACTAACCGACAGCAAGATCAAAAGCGCCAGGCCGAGTGGCTGCGAGATAAGTTGATAAAACTCGGGCCGACGTTCATCAAAATTGGTCAGGCTCTCGGCACTCGTGCTGATCTCTTACCGCTGCCTTTTGTAATTGCGCTTGGCGAGTTGCAGGACAATGTTCCGCCCTTCGAGCATGAAGTAGCCATTGCGCGCATCGAGACCGAACTTGGTAAACGCATCAATCAGATTTTTTCAGAATTTGGCAGTGAGCCCATAGCCGCTGCTTCACTGGGCCAGGTTTACAGAGCCAGGCTCCACACAGGAGAGCTGGTTGCGGTCAAAATTCAGCGTCCCAATCTTGAGTCAATCATTTCCGGCGACCTGAAAATTCTGGAACGTGTCGCAAATCTTGCGGACAGGTTTCCCCGCTTGAATCAAAACGCTGATTGGTCTGGAATGTTGCGTGAGTTTAATCAGACAATCCATGAGGAAATGGATTACATAGCAGAGGCAAGAAATGCCGAGCGTTTCCGTGAATATTTCAAAAACTGGAAAAACATCAAAGTGCCCGAAATCTTTTGGCAATATACGACCAAAAAAGTTCTGACAATGGAGTTTATTCAGGGTACGAAAGTTACTGACCTCGAGGAGCAAAAGCTCAAAGGAATATCATCTGAAAAAGTAAATAGGCTATTAATCAAAACCTATCTGAAACAATTGTTAGAAGATGGTTTTTTTCATGCAGACCCACATCCTGGCAACTTATTGATTATGGAAGATGGACGGCTCGCTTTTTTTGATTTCGGAATGGTGGGCCGTATCTCGCCCGAGCTGCAGGCCAAAATGATTGATGCCTTCTTCCATGTCGTTGGCAAAGATCCGGCCGGTATTGCACAGGATTTGATTGATCTTGATTTTCTCAAACCGGGAACGAATCCAAACGTTGTCCGGCCGGTTGTCGAGCGTATGTTTGAGTATCATCTTAATCTAAAACTTAAGGATGTTAATTTCAAAGAACTTACATACGATCTGGCTGATGTGATGTATGATTACCCATTCCGGCTGCCATCAAACTTCACGTATATAATGCGTGCGCTTATGACCTTGGAAGGTATCGCCATAATTACCGATCCTCAGTTTAACTTCTTTGAAACCGCCAAGCCTTATGCCAAAGAGTTTATGCTTCGCCGTGAGGGTAGGGATTTTCGTCGCCAGTTCGTCAACAAACTACTGGGTCGTGATCCTGATGGAAAGATTGATTGGGATAGAACCTGGAAATTGGCGAAAATGGCGCTTAAAACCGTTTTCGAACAAAGATAGCATTACACACAAATGCAGGAATACACACTAGCTCGAAATATTGTATTAAAACATGGCTGGAATACTACTTGTTTTCAAATCGTCAATCCGGGTCTTAAATATTATCTCAGAAATGATGCTGTAGTTGGCTATGTTGATACAACGAAAGTTAGAGTTGTTGCTGGCGCTCCAGTATGTTCACTACATCGGCTTGCCGAGGTAGCTGGTGAATTCGAAGACGAAGCGAAAAAACTACGCCAGACAGTTTGTTATTTTGGAGCGGAAGCCCGGCTTGAGGCTCTCTATCAATCATCAGATAAACACTCACGCATACAACTCGGCGCGCAACCAGTTTGGACGCCGGCCAAATTTGCAGAGATATGTCTAAGCAATTCGACACTTCGGGCACAAAGAAATCGTGCCAAAAATAAGGGTGTCAGCATCCGAGAGATTTCTCCTGCGCAAGCAATGGAAGATATCCGCCTTCGTGAATGCCTGACTCAATGGCTTGAGATAAAAGGGCTACCCGCACTGCATTTTGTAATAGAGCCCGAAACCCTTGAAAGATTAGAATTCCGCCGCATCTTTATTGCTGAGCGAGGTGATGACGTGGTGGCATTCTTGATCCTTTCCCCAATACCTGCACGGAATGGCTGGTTGACAGAGCAGTTTCCGCATAAGCCAAACGCTCCAAACGGAACTGTCGAATTGATGTTATCCGAGGCGGCAGGCAAGCTTGCCGATGATGGTGCACAATATCTGACTTTGGGGCTTTCGCCACTTTCTGTGCGTGCGAATACGGAAGTATTTCGTAATCCTCTATGGCTTCAGGCTTTGCTTTTCTGGATGAGGAAACATGGCCAGAGATTTTATAATTTCGACGGCCTCGATTTCTTCAAGGCGAAATTTTTACCTCAATATTGGGAGCCGGTGTATGCCATTACAAATGAAAGAGTTTTTACAGGGCGTGCCCTGTGGGCGATTGCGAAGGCCTTTACAGCTAACCAACCTGTGAGGGTGATCAGCAAAGGACTTTTCAAAGCAGTCGTTGCTGAGATGCGAAATTTCCGAAATTTTTTAAGATCTCACATAATGAAAAAATGAATCTCTCTCTTGCTTATATTTTATTTTTTGCATTGTTTCATGTAACTAACATCATCAAAACGCCGGCTCAAAATATGTCCACAAATGAACTAAAAAAGATTGAAATAGCTCACATGAGCAAAGATTTCGATATAAGCAATGTTGAACATATAAGCTGGGAGCGGGCCAATCCTACTGTTATTGACAGTTACTGGAATGGAAATAAAGCAAACAATGAGAGGACTTTCATCGCAAAACTTTTGTATACAAATAAATTTTTATATGTAAGGTTTCAAGCTATTGCAACAGACGAAATCGTGCTTAACAGCAAGCCTGACATCAACCAGAAAACCATCGGTTTATGGGAAAGAGATGTGTTCGAAATCTTTATTGCGCCGCAACCAGAATTAACGACACACTATTTTGAATTTGAAATCGCTCCATCTGGAGAATGGCTTGACCTTGAAATTCGAATTGATGGCAGCAAGCGGCTTACCAACTGGGAGTACAAGTCCGAAATGCAATCCTATGTCAAATTCGA